>JAPSGP010000373.1 GCA_031177445.1 Acidimicrobiia bacterium | reverse complement strand
TACCCCGCATCCTCGATGTCGTCGACCAAGGTCTCCGTGACGTCTAGGGCGCTGCTCAGGAACTCGACGAGCAAGGCTTTCGCCTGCCGTGGCGACTTTCCCGCCAGCGACGGGAGGTCGTCGCTGAGCTGCTGCAGCTCGTCGTTCCAGTTCCCGAGACTCGAGCAGATCGTCGAGGTCCACGCCGCGGGCTTCTCCTGCGCAGCCGCGGGCGCCACCGTCAGGCCCGTCGCCGCAACGAGGGCGAGGCCACCGAGCACCGCGGTTCGGCGCACCCGACCAGGGATCATCCGCCGATGGCGGCGCATGCCGAATCGGAGTCGATGGCCTTCACGAGCTTCCTGTCGATCCGGTCGAGCCGCTCGAACGACGTGCCGAAGTCGGCGAGCACCTGCTGCTGGATCTCGTTGCTGTCGGTCTCGAACTGCTCGGCGTCGTCGACCGGCAGGTCGGCGACCAGGGCTTGCGCACCCACGAGCGTGTCCTGGATGTTGGTGAACTCCTTGGTGAACGTCGCCACCGCCCGTTTGCCCTTCTTGGCTGCCGGGGTGCCAGCCCGCCTGACCGCCTTGACGACCCCGTCGGCGGCGGCGATCGAGTCGTCGATGCCGGACATGATGATCGCCTGCCCCTCCTCGGCCGAAGACGCCTGAGCAAGCTGGGTGTTGATTCCCTGGAACGTCTCGACGAAGTCGACCAGCGCCGGGCACACCGCCTTGGCCCAGCTCTTGGGCGACACCGTCTTCGCCGGCACCGACGCGCCGGAACCGGTGGCGACCAGGCCGAGCGTCATCAGGCTGGCGATTGGGACGGCGACGAGGCGCGTGCGGAGCAACCCGTTCCTTTCGCTTCGAAGTCGGCGAAGCGTAGGCCACGTGACGACGAGCCACGTGATCGCGGCGCAGGCTCGGTGTCGCGGTTGGACGCGGCCAACGACGTCCGTTCCCCGTAGAGTGCATGGCCGTGGTGCCCATGCAGCGGCTCACTTGGGTGAATGGTTCGTTCATCGCACACGTGCTGCGGGCCAAGCTGCAGGCCGAGGGGATCGACGCCGAGCTGCGGGGCTCGGTCGACGGTCCGTACGTGCTCACGGTTGGCGATCTCGCCCGGGTCGAGGTGTACGTGCCCGAGGACCAGATGGACGACGCCAAGCTCGTGCTGCTCGCGGGAGAGGTGGACGCGGCGCTGGCCGCGCCCCGGGAGTGGGCCGGCGAAGCGAAGCCACGACGCTCGCTGCGCTGGGCCGCGCTCGCGGCGCTGATCGCGGCGGCGCTGGCGCCGATCGTGTGGTACGTGCGCGCCTTCGAGTAGCGCCGAGTTGCCGTCTGATGAGCAGCTACGAGCTCAGGAACTGCGCGAGCTCGTCGCCCTTGATGCGGCGGAAGGCGCGCCCGGCGGCGTCGCGCTGAAGCACGCCCACTTCGAGTTGCTCCGGCGAGAGCGGCTGGTCGGTGTCGCCCAGCACCGATGCGCCGAGCTTGACCGCGTCGCCGATCGACAGGGCGTCCTGGTACCGAGATTCCAACGCCTGCGCGATGGTGTCGGCCTGGCCGCCGAGCACCGTGAACCGCTCCTCGTCCATCACCGTGCCGTCGTAGAGGATGTGGAACAGCTCGTCCGCGGCCGCGGTGGCGCCGACCTGGGCCACCAGGATCTCCACCTCGTACGGCTTCATCTCGTGGGTGAACACTTGGCCGAGGGTCTGGGCGTATGCGTTGGCAAGCCCGCGGGCGTTCACGTCCTCGCGTGAGTACGAGTAGCCCTTGAGATCGGCATGGCGCACGCCTGCGATCTTCAGCATCTCGAACTCGTTGTACTTGCCGACGCCGGCGAACGCGATGCGGTCGTAGATCTCGCTGATCTTGAACAGCGTGCGCGACGGGTTCTCGGCCACGATGACGATGCCGGCGGCCGACTCCAGCGCCACCAGGCTGCGGCCCCGGGCGATGCCCTTGCGGGCGTAGTCGGCCCTGTCCTTCATCACCTGCTCGGGCGAGACGTAGAAGGGCATGGTCATAGCCCGGCGCCCTCCTCGCGCCCGCCGAGCTGCGCGTTGGCCCGGCGCTCGATGTCGTCGTCCGCCAGCATGCGGTAGCCACTGGCGTCGATCACCGCCACCGTCGGGAAGATCCGGCGCACGAGGTCGGGCCCGCCGGTCGCGGCGTCCTCGTCGGCGGCCGCGAACAGCGCACGCAGGGCGAGGTCGACGGTGTCGTCGATTGTCATGCCCTCTCGCCAGGACGCCTTGATCCAGTTCTTGGCGTGGACGCCGCCGGAGCCGTTGGTCTGGAAGTCGGTCTCCTCGTAGCGGCCGCCAGTCACGTCGTAGCTGAAGACCCGACCCCTCCCCCGCCGGTCGTCGTAGCCCGCGAACAGCGGGACCGCCACCAGGCCCTGCATCGCCGCTGGCAGGTTGCCCCGGACCAGCTGGGCGAGCTGGTTGGCCTTGCCCTCGAACGACAGGGTCTCGCCCTCGATCTTCTCGTAGTGCTCGAGCTGGGTCTGGAACAGCTTCACCATCTCGGAGCCCGTGCCCGCGACTCCGGCGAAGGCGACACCGGAGTGGTCGTCGGCCCGGAACACCTTCTCGATCCGCCGGCTCGCGATCGCCATGCCCGAAGTGGCGCGCCGGTCCCCCGCCATGACCACGCCGTCGGCGAAGCGGATCGCGACCACCGTCGTGGCGTGCGTGAGCGGAGGAAACAGCGCGGGGTCGCTGCCGCCGGCACCCGCCGCACCGGTACCCCCGGGCAGATCGTGGGGCGCGACCCGGCGGAGGAGCTCCACGAACGACGGCCCCGGGTCGACTCCGGACGCGAAGAAAGGCATCGACTGATCATTCATCGCCGATCGAGCCTACTGCGGGCTATACGGCCGGCTTCCGAAGCTCACGCGCCCGCTCACGGGCGAGCGCAGCCCATTCGTCGGCACACGAACGCTGCGCGGAATCGCCGAGGATGTACTTCACGGCGCGGTCGAGAAGATCCGGGCTCTCACGGAACAGCCCGATCCCGTTGTTGCAGCGCACGCACAGGAGGCCACGGATCTCGCCGGTGCCGTGATCGTGATCGACGTGGAGCGAGATTCCGGGCGTCGGCGGCGACTCGCAGATCGCGCATCCGCCGCCCTGCCGTTCGAGCATCTCGTCGTACTGCTCCGGCGTCAGCCCGAACTTCTTTCGCAGATGAATCTCGCGCAATTGCTTGTTCAGACGGTCACGATTCTTCAGGCGCCAGGCCTTCACCCGGTCTGGATTCGCCTTCTGCCACGCCGTCACCCGGGCGATCTCGCGCTCCTTGTTGGCGCGGTACCACTCCTTGCGGCGCGCGTTGGTGCACACCTTGCACTCTGGTCGGCGACCGTTCCGGCCGCCCTTCTCGGCGTAGAAGTCGTCGGGTGGCTTGACGGCTCCGCACTTGTTGCATTGCTTCACACCCGACGCTCATACGGCGGGTGTGAA
>JAPSGP010000372.1 GCA_031177445.1 Acidimicrobiia bacterium | reverse complement strand
TACACGTACTGTCCCCTCCGGCCGGGCACAGCGAGCAACGCCCGAGGAACGCGCGTTTCACGCGCCGACCTCGGCCGGCTCGACGACGACGTGGTGCACCGGCACCTTCGCGTCGGCCTCGAGGCGGCTGACCAGGTCACGCCGGAGCCACGAGGAGCCGCGCTGCTCGGGGAAGGTGGAGACGAGGATCTCGTCGACGCGCTCGTCGCGCACGGCGTGCATGGCGGCCGTGTAGGGATCGGGGTGCGCCACCTGCCCGTGCACCTCGATGCCGTCCGCCCGCAGCTGCGCGAGCGCCTGGCGCAGGCGCCGCTCGGCCTCGGGATGGCTGCCCCGCTCCGGATCGCTTTGCGGGCACACGATGAGGAAGCTCGCGTGCTCCGACTCGCGCGCCAGCTCGCGCACGCGGTCGAGCAACGGCGCACCCAGCACCGTCTCGTTCGCCACGACGAGCACGTTCTTCGCGCCGGTGCGCGTGGCGACGTCGGACACGACGTGCTCCACCGGGATGTCCCGCGCCACGCGCCGGATCTCCTCGATGAGGTTCCGCCGGCGCCACCCGGATTTCGACTCCGGGTGCGTCGAGACGATGAGCTCGTCGGGCTCCTCGAGCTCGATCGCGTCCTTGACGGCGGTGAGCGGATCGTTGTCGATCACGTCCCCGATGGCGGAGATGCCCGCCTCTCGCAGCTTCGCGAGCGTGCGTTCGAGGCGCCGGCCGGCCGACGCGCGACGCGTGTCCTCGTAGACGACATAGCCCTCGCGCGGCGCGTTGACGGGCGCGATCACCGTCACCAGCGCGTCCTCGCCCGGGACGTGGCGCCGGACGGCGTCGAGCAGCTCGTCGCCGACGAGCGTCTCGTTCGCGACGACGAGGAGCTTGCGCTGCCGCGCGCTCACCGCACCGCCTCCTCCTCGCGCACCTCGGTGACGGCGCGGGCGCCGTCGAGGACCGCATGCCGCGCGCCCGGGACGCCGTACTCGTACGGGCCGCCCACCACCTGCGGAATGGCGTCGAAGTTGAAGACCGGCGGCGGCGAGCTCACCTGCCATTCGAGCGTCAGCGCACGCCACGGGTTCGACCCGGCGGGCTCGCCCCGCGTCCAGCTGAGGATGATGTTGTAGAAGAAGACAACGGTCGACGCGCCGAGCAGGAACGAGAAGAGCGTGACGACCATGTTCCAGTCGCCGAACTGGGCGGCGTAGTCCGAGACGCGGCGCGGCATGCCCTGCAGACCGACCCAGTGCATGGGGAAGAACGTGCCGTTGAAGCCGATGAACGTCAGCCAGAAGTGCAGACGGCCGAGCCGCTCGTCGTACATCCGGCCGGTCATCTTCGGGAACCAGTAGTAGACGCCGGCGAAGATGGTGAAGACGCTGCCGCCGAAGAGCACGTAGTGGATGTGGGCGACGACGAAGTACGTGTCGGAGGCGGCGATGTCGATCGGCACCGAGGCGAGGAAGATGCCGGAGAGCCCGCCGAGCACGAACATCGAGAGGAAGCCCAAGGCGAAGAGCATGGGCGTGCGGAAGTGCAGTCGTCCCTCCCACATGGTCGCGAGCCAGGAGAAGACCTTCACCCCCGTCGGCACGGCGATGATCATCGACGTCACCATCATCGGCACACGGAGCCACGGCGCCATTCCGGCCACGAACATGTGGTGTGCCCAGACGGAGAAGCCGAGCACGAGGATCGCCATCAGCGAGAGCGCCATCAACCGGTAGCCGAAGATCGGCTTCCGCGAGAACACCGCTATCACCTCCGAGATGATCCCGAAGCCGGGCAGCATCATGATGTACACGGCCGGGTGCGAGTAGAACCAGAAGATGTGCTGGTAGGCGAGCGCGTACCCGCCCTCCGCGACCGTGAAGAAGTTCGTGTGCATGATGCGGTCGAACATGATGAAGAACTGCGAGGCCGCGATGAACGGCGTCGCGATCACGACGAGCAGCGAGGTCGTGAAGTTCGCCCACACGAGCAGCGGCATCCGCCAGAACGTCATCCCGGGCGCCCGCATCGTGATGATGGTCACGAGAAAGTTGAGCGCGGTCATGATCGAGCTCGCGCCGGCCCACTGCACGCCCATGTTGAAGAAGAGCTGCCCCATCGGCTGCTCGGTGGAGAGCGGCGTGTAGGCCGTCCACCCCGACGCGAAGGCGCCGCCCGGCGCGAGGAAGCTCGTGAGGAGCATGATCCCGGCGATCGGCAGCAGCCAGAACGAGAGCGCGTTCAGGCGCGGGAAGGCCATGTCCGTGGCGCCGAGCATCAGCGGCACCGCGAAGTTCGCGAGCCCTGCGAAGGCCGGGATGATGAACAGGAAGATCATCAGCGCGGCGTGCATCGAGATGAGCCCGTTGAACGCCTGGCCGTCGACGAACTGCAGGTCTGGCCGCGCGAGCTCGGCGCGGAAGATCATCGCCGCGAGCCCGCCGAAGACGAAGAAGACGAAGACGGTGACCAGGTACTGGACGCCGATCACCTTGTGGTCGGTGTTGACGCGGAAGTAGTCGCGCCAGCTGTACGCCCCGTGGCCGGAGTGGTCCTCCGGCCGCGTGGGGCGGCCCGAGATGTAGTAGAGCCAGTAGTCGAAGGAGCCGATGCCGGCGAGGAAGCCGATGGGCGCCGCTGTCATGGAGGCGACGACGGTGAGAACGTCCCAGTCGAGCAGCGGCTCGTAGCCGCCGAGCCAGCGGAGGAAGACGACGATGCCGAAGCCGATGCCCCAGAAGAGGGCCGTCAGCCAGGTCGCGCGGAGGTAGCCGGGGCCGGTCGCGCGCCGGAGGCCCCGCCGCGGCGGCGGCGGCGCGTGGTGCCCGTGGGCTGCGTGTGCCTCGTGTACCGCGGTCATGTGGCTACCCCTGCTGGCCCTCGACGAGATACTGCACGAGCGCCTCGAGCTGCTCCTCGGTCAGCGTGCGGTCGTAGGTCTTCGGCATCACGCCGGGCTGGAAGCCCTCGGCGACGCGGGCGTCCGGGTCGACGATCGAGCGCTGGACGAACTCCTCGAGCGGCATGCCCGCGGCCTCGGCGGCGGCGGCGAGGTCGTTGAGCCCGGGGCCTATCTCGGCGTCCGTGCCGGCCGGCTCGAAAGCATGGCAGCCGCCGCAGCCGGCGGAGGTGAAGATCGACTTGCCGTCCATCTGGTCTCCCGCTGCGGCTGCGGCGTCCTCCACGAAGGCCTGGTACTCATCGGCGCTCACGACCTGCGCCGGCGCACGCATGGTGGCGTGGCCGAGGCCGCACAGCTCGGTGCAGACGACGGAGAAGCGCCCGAGCCGGGTGGGCGTGATGACGAGCGTCGTCTCGATCCCCGGCACCGCATCTGACTTCTGGCCGAACTCCGGCACCCAGAAGGAATGGACGACGTCCCGCGCGTGCATGGTCAGCTTGACGGCGCGCCCGAGCGGCAGCACGAGACGGCCCGCCCGCACAGGCTCCCCGCCGTCCGCTCGCGGATATTCGA
>JAPSGP010000108.1 GCA_031177445.1 Acidimicrobiia bacterium | reverse complement strand
GGCCGACGCACGCTTGCTCTCGACGACCGCAACGCCGGCGACGGCACACCGATCCGGCTCGGGACCAAGACCTACTCGAAGGGCCTCGGCGTCCATCCGCGCAGCGAGATCACCTTCAACCTCAACCGCGCCTATGCGCGCTTTCTGACCGATGCCGGGATCGACGAGGTGTGCGGCGGAGCCGGCGGCGTCGTGTTCGAGGTGTACCGCGACGGCGTGCGTGCCTACACGAGCGGCAAGGTGACGGGTCAGACCGCGACGAAGGTCATCTCGCTCGACACCTCGACCACCAACACCCTGCGACTGGTGGTGCTCGACAGCGGCGACGGCCTCAACTGCGACCACGCCGACTGGGCGAACGCCCGGCTCACGCGCTGAACCGGGCACGCCGGTAGCGTCGCGGCCCGATGCCGAACGCTGCCGTAGTGACGGGCGCCTCTGGCTGGTTGGGCCAGAACCTCGTGCGCGCGCTCGCCCTCGAGCGCGACCGCGTCCGCTGCCTGGTTCGGGACCCGCAGGACGCGCCGTTGCTCGAGGTGATCGACCCGGCGGTGGAGGCCGTTGCCGGCGACGTGCGCGACCCGACGGCCCTCGACCGCCTCTTCGACGGCGTGCGGCCCGCCACCGTCTTCCACGCGGCGGCGGTGATCCACCCGCAACGGCAAACCCGTGAGTTCTTCGACGTCAACGTGGGCGGCACGCAGCTGGCGCTCGACCGTGCCCGGCGCGCTGGGTCGGCGCGGTTCCTGCACGTGTCCTCGAACTCGCCTTTCGGCGCCAACCCGGGCCCGACGGATCGCTTCACCGAGGAGTCGCCGTTCAATCCCTACATGGGGTACGGAAGCTCGAAGCTCGAAGCCGAGCAGATCGTGCAGCGCGCCGGCGAGCGCGGCGACGTCGAGACCGTGATCGTCCGGGCGCCGTGGTTCTACGGCCCGTATCAACCGCCGCGGCAGACACAGTTCTTCGCCGCCATCCGGCGCGGTCGCTTCCCGCTCGTCGGCGACGGCACGCAGTGCCGATCGATGGTCTTCACCGGCAACCTCGTCGACGGCCTGCTCCTGGCAGAGCGGGTGCGCGACGCCGCGGGACGTGCCTACTGGATCGCCGACGCGGAGCCGTACGAACTGCGCGCCATCCTCGACGGCGTCCGCGTGGCGCTCGAGGCCGAAGGACTCTCCGTCGCCCGGCGGCAGGCCCGAGTCCCGGCGCGGGCGGCGGCGATCGCGGCGCGCTTCGATGGGCTGCTGCAGGACCGCGGCCGCTACCTGCAAGCCGTGCACGTGCTGGGTGAGCTGAAGGACACGATCGCGTGCGACATCAGGCGCGCGCGCCAAGAGCTCGGCTACGACCCCGCGGTCGGCTTGGTCGACGGTATGCGCGCCAGCATCCGCTGGTGCCTCGAACGCGGGCAGCCCATCTAAGTGACGCGGAGCATCCTCGTCACCGGTGGAAGCGGCTTCTTCGGCGAGGTGCTCGCCGGTCAGGCGTTGACGCGTGGCGATCGAGTGCGCGTCTTCGACATCAACCCACCGGGTGAACATGCGCCCGACGTCGAGTACGCGTGCGGCGACGTGCGCGACCGCGAGGCGATCGGCAAGGCGGCGCGGGGGGTCGACGTCGTCTTTCACAATGTCGCCCAGGTCCCGCTGGCCAAGGACCGGTCGTTGTTCCATTCGGTCAACGTCGTCGGTACCGCGAACGTGCTGCTCGCGGCGCGGGATGCGGGCGTGGACAAGGTTGTCCACACGTCCTCGAGCGCCGTGTTCGGCATCCCGACGACGAATCCGGTCACCGAGGACAGCGAGTGCCGGCCGCTCGAGGCCTACGGGCGGGCCAAGCTCGAGGCCGAGCTCGTCTGCCGGGACGCGGCCGCAGCCGGGCTCGACGTCACGATCATCCGCCCCCGAACGATCCTCGGGCACGGCCGCCTCGGCATCATGGCGGTGCTGTTCGAATTCGTCGCCGACGGCGCGCCGGTGTTCGTGCTCGGTCGTGGTGACAACCGATACCAGTTCGTCCACGCCTCCGACCTCGCCGACGCGTGCCTGCGCGCCGCCGAACGACCGGGAAGCACCATCTACAACATCGGCGCCGCCGAGTTCGGGACGATGCGCGAGACGTTGCAGGCGCTCGTCGACCATGCGGGCACGGGCTCGAATGTGCGTTCGCTCCCGATCCGGCCGGCGCGCGCCGGGATGCGCGCGCTCGCCGAGCTCGGGCTCGCTCCGTTCGCGCCGTATCACTGGTTGCTCTACGGCGAGTCGCTGTGGTTCGACACCGCGCGCGCCCGCCACGAGCTCGGCTGGACGTCTCGGTATTCCAACGCAGAGATGGTCGCGGAGTCGTACGACTGGTTCGTCGCCCACCGCAGCGAGCTCGAGGTGTCGCGCGGATCCCATCACCAATCGCCGGTTCGGCCCGGGCTTCTTCGCCTGCTGAAGAGGCTCCCCTAATCTTCGGCGGGATGAAGCGGATCGGGATCATCGTCGTCGCGTACAACGCGGCCTCGACGCTGGCCCAGGTGCTCGATCGCATTCCCCGCGAGGTCGTGCCGCGGATCGACCGCGTGCTCGTGTCGGACGACGCCAGCACCGACTCGACCTACCTCGTGGGCCTCGGCTACCAGCAGCTCAGCGACCTGCCGCTCACCGTGATCACCCAGCCCCAGAACCTCGGCTACGGCGGCAACCAGAAGGCGGCGTACCGGTGGGCGATCGAGCACGGCCTCGACGTGGTCGTGCTCCTGCACGGCGACGGGCAGTACGCGCCCGAGGTCCTCCCCGACATCATCGAGCCGCTCGAGCTCGACAAGTGCGACGCCGTGCTCGGCTCGCGGATGCTCGAGCCCGGTGGAGCGCGGCGCGGTGGCATGCCGATGTACAAGTTCGTCGGCAACAAGATCCTCACCCGCTTCGAGAACGCGGTCATGGGGATGGACCTGAGCGAATGGCACACGGGCTATCGCGCGTACAGCGTCGACGCGCTCCGAGGAATACCGTTCGAGTGCAACTCCGACGGCTTCGACTTCGACACCCAGATCATCGTGCAGCTGCACGAGGGAGGGAAGCGCATCGCCGAGGTGCCGATTCCGACCTACTACGGCGACGAGATCTCCTACGTCAACGGCGTCCAGTACGCCGCCGACATCGTGCAGCACGTCGTCCGGTACCGGCTGCACAAGATGGGCTTCGGTACGGGCGAGACCGCGTTCGCGAGCACCGCGTACGAGCTGAAGCAAGGTGAGGACACCTCCCACGGGCGGTTGGTCGCCTGGCTCGCCGCTCGGCAGCCGTGCCGGGTGCTCGACCTCGGGTGCTCGGACGGCAAGCTCGCCCAGGAGCTACGGACCCACGGCCACGAGGTCGTGGGCGTCGACGTCGCCGAGCACGCCGACGCGTGCGCCCGGCTCGATCGGTTCGTGGCCGCCGACCTCGAGCACGGCATCCCGCCCGAGGTGGGAGACGGCTACGACGTCGTGCTCGCGGCCGACGTGCTCGAGCACGTGCGCTGGCCCGAGCGCCTCCTCGGCGACGCTCGACGATGCCTCGGGCCGGGCGGGTCGGTGATGGCGAGCGTCCCGAACTTCGGCCACTGGTACCCCCGGGCACGCGTCGTCAGCGGGCGCTTCGACTACGACCGGCGCGGCATCCTCGACCGCGACCACATCCGCTTCTTCACTCGAAAGAGCTTCGAACGGCTGGCACGATCCGCCGGTCTCTCCGTGCGGCGGCGCGAGGCGATCGGGCTGCCGATCGAGGTCGTCGACCGCGGCGGCGAGAGCACGAGCGCCCACTCGGGCCTCGGGCGCAGCGCCAAGCGCCTCGACCGCGCCGGCATCACGCTCTGCCCGACGCTCTTCGCCTACCAGTACCTGTTCGAGTTCGAGCCGGTGCCCGGCTGACGCCGAGGTGGATCCGGAAGCACGGGCGGCGTACTTCGAGCTCCTGAAGAGGCGCCTGACGCGCGCCGACAGCATCGGTGAAGGATCGCCACGCGGACGCCGGCGTCGACTACGGGCGCTCGTGGTGCAGGCGTTCCTCGACCGGGGGTTCAACGTGGTCCCGGTCGTGCCGTCGATCGCCGACCGGGCCGTGCGGGCGGTGCCGGAGCTGCCCGGATCGCGCGTGCTGATCACCCTGCTCGACGCCAAGAACCTCGCGGTCGTCCCCGACCAGTCGGAGCGCGGAGAGGCTCGACGGCGGGGGCGCGCCGCCCGACCGCCCCGGGGCTATCGGGCGTGGCGCACCCGCCTGGCGGAGACCGAGCGCGAGCTGGGCATCGACTGGCCCGCCCACGCCGAGACCATGTCGGGGCTGCGCCGCCTCGACAACGTGCAGGAGTGTCTCGTCGACGTCCTCACCCGTGGAGTCGCCGGTGACGCGATCGAAGCCGGCGTCTGGCGGGGCGGCACGTCGATCTTCATGCGCGCCATCCTCGCCGCCTACGGCGATCGCGACCGGCGGGTGTGGGCCGCCGACTCGTTCCAGGGTCTTCCGAAACCGGACCCGGTGAAGTACCCGGCGGACGCGCGGGTCGACTACACGAGGTTCCCGGAGCTGTCGGTGGGGTTGCAACAGGTGCGCGCCAACTTCGCGCGCTACGGGTTGCTCGACGACCGAGTCGAGTTCCTTCCGGGGTGGTTTCGCGACACTCTCGCTTCCGCTCCCATCGATCGACTTTCGCTCATCCGTCTCGATGGCGACCTCTACGAATCGACAATCGATGCACTCGACGCGCTCTACTTGAAACTCACGCCTGGCGGTTACTGCATCATCGACGATTATGGAGCGATTGACGCGTGTCGACGCGCGGTCGACGACTTTCGCCGCGCGCACGGCATCGAGGACGCGATGATTCCCGTCGACTGGACGGGCGTGTACTGGCAACGCTGCTGACGGGGGGACCGCATGAGCAGCCGGCGATTCGCCGTCGCGCTTCTGCTCATCGCCGCGTTCGCGTTCGCGGGACGCGTCGTCTACATCTTCACCGTCACGCATGACGAGCTGTCGACCGACCAGCGCTACTTCTACGAGTCGGCCGTGCAGCTGGCGGACGGCGAGTTCTTCCAAGCACCGCCGCTCTTCGGCAGCGGTGAGAGCGCCGAGCATCCACCGCTGCCCGTCACCGTCCTCGCACCGGTCGCGCTCGTCAGCAGCGACAACGATTCCGCCATGCGGACGCTGGTCGCGTTCGGTGGCGTGTGCGCGCTCCTCCTCATCGCACTCGTCACCGCCGAGGTGGCGGGCCGGCGCGCCGGCCTCGTCGCCGCCGCGATCGCGGCCGTGTACCCGAATCTGTGGATCAACGACGGGATCTTCATGTCGGAGACCTTCGCCACGCTCTTCACGGCCGGTGCGATCTTCGCGTGCTACCGATTGATCCGACACCCGTCGGCCGCGCGCGCGGTCGTCCTCGGTGTCGCCTGTGCGCTGTCGATGCTCAGCCGCGCCGAGTTGGCACTGTTGGTGCCGCTCCTGGTCGTGCCGGTGTTGTTGAGTATCCGCGGCATCTCGTTCACGCGGCGTCTGCGCATCGCCGGCAGCGCGCTCGGCGCCACTGCCGTGCTCGTCGCGCCCTGGGTCGGCTACAACCTGGCTCGATTCGACGAGCCGGTACTGCTGTCGAGCGGTGACGGCGGCGTCCTCGCGGGCGCGAACTGCAACCGCACGTACTGGGGCGCCGACCTCGGGTCCTGGAACGGTCTGTGCACGATCGAGGGTGTTCGGAACGACCGTTCCTTCGACCTCATCGCGCACGGCGACCGGTCGATGGACAACGTCGAGACCCGCAATCGCGGGCTCGCGTACATGAAGGACCATGCGCGTCGCCTTCCGGTCGTGATCGCTGCCCGTATCGGACGACTGTGGAGTGTCTTCGCGCCGTTCCAAATGGCGAAGCTCGCCGAGGGCGAGGGCAAGCCGCGGTGGGCGTCGTGGGCCGGGCTCGGCGGCTACTGGCTGCTGGTCGGGTTCGCAGTCGCCGGTACGGTGTTGCTCTGGCGCCGTCACGAGGTCGTGCTCCCGCTGCTCGCGCCGATCGCGGTGGTGACCCTGGTCGCGGCCGCGCTCTATGGACTGGTGCGCTTCCGAGCGCCCGCCGAGGTCTCGATCGTGGCCCTGGCCGCGGTCGCTATCGATCGACTTTTCCCGGGGTCGCCGCCCTCGGCGACGGCACCGGCGGAATGACCACACCCCCCGCGCGGCTTCGCACGCCACGGTCGGGTACACCATCGGGGTGGTCCTGACCCCCCTGGAGCACGAGTTGGATTCGAGCGGCCCCCTCGACGGCTCGGTCATCGAGGTCCGCGGCCTCACCAAACGCTTCGGCGACGAAGTGCTGGCCGTGGACCGCCTCGATTTCACGGTCGCGCGCGGCAGCGTGTGCGGGCTCCTCGGCCCCAACGGCGCGGGCAAGACCACGGCCTTGCGGATGCTCGTCGGGCTGGTCCGGCCGTCGTCGGGTGAAGCGCGGGTGTTCGGGACCCGGGTCACGCCCAGCAATCCCGTGCTCCAGCGCGTGGGTGCGATGATCGAGGCCGCCGCGTTCTATCCCTACCTCTCCGGGACCTCCAATTTGCGCCTGTATTGGGAAGCAGGCGGGGGGCGCTGGCCGCCACCGAACCTCGACGATGCCCTGGCGATCGCGGGACTCGGCAACGCGGTCGAACGCCGGGTGAAGACGTACTCGCACGGCATGAAGCAGCGTCTCGGGATCGCGCGTGTGCTCCTCGGCGAGCCCGAGATCCTCATGCTCGACGAGCCGACCAACGGCCTCGACCCGCAGGAGATCCGGGAGGTGCGCCGGCTCATGCAGCGCCTCGCCGACACCGGCACGACCATCCTGCTCTCGAGCCACCTGCTGGGCGAGATCGAGCAGGTCTGCAGCCATGTCGTCGTCATGGACCGCGGCCATCTCGTCTCCGCCGGCACCGTGGCCGAGCTCGTCGCCGGGACGCGCTGGGTGTACTTCGAGGTCGACGACACCACGCGGGCAGCGGAGGTGCTCGGGCGGCATCCGGGAGTGCTCGGCGTGACCCCGGAGCCACCAGGGCTCACGGTCGAGCTCGACGGCATCCCGCGATCGGCCGCGGTCGAGGCACTCGTCGCCGGCGGGGTGGCAGTCGAGACGGTCACCGCCCGCAACCGGCTCGAGGACGCCTTCCTCGGCCTCCTGCGCGAGAGCGCGGGCGCATGACCGCGGTTCTGCGCGCCGAGCTGGCCAAGCAACTCCGACGGCCTCGGACGTACGTGGCGCTCGGCATCGTCGGGTTCATCCCCGTGCTCATCACGATCGCGCTGTGGGCGTCGCCGCCCGAGTTCAGCGGGCGCGGCGGCACCGGCACGTTCTTCTACTACGCCACGCAGACGGGCTTGTTCATCCCGGCGGTCTCGCTGGTGGTACTCAGCCGGCTCCTGCTGCCCTTCGTCGTCGCCGTGTTCGCCGGCGACGCCCTCGCGGCCGAGGGAGGCTGGGGCACCCTGCGCTATCTCCTCGTCAGGCCGGTATCCCGGGGCCGGGTCTTCGTCGCCAAGCTGATCACGGTGATCTTCTTCGCCACCATCGGGAGCATGCTCATCGTCGTGACAGGGCTGATCGCCGGGACGATCGCCTTCGGCTGGAACGAGCTCCCACCGATCGCGTCGCTCTTCGGCCTGGATCAGCCACCGGGCGAGATCGCCCGCAACATGTTCGTCGCCACGCTGTACGTCGGCTGGAGCATGGCGGCAGCCGGCGCGTTCGCGTTCATGGTCTCGACGATGACGGACGTGCCCGCGGGCGCGATCGGCGCCGGCTTCGGGCTGTTCATGACGTCCCAGATCGTCGACCAGATCGAGCCGCTCGACGAGTACCGCAACATCCTGCCGACGCACTACCTCGAAGCATGGACGAGCCTGTTCAATCCTCGCTACAGCGACGGCGAGATGCTCAGCGGGATCCTCATCCAGATCCCGTACGTGATCGCGTTCTGCGCCATCGGCTGGTGGTGGTTCCACCGCAAGGACATCAAGAGCTGAGCTCCTGGTCGCCGCTCGGCCCGGCGGGACTGCGGCTGAACGTGGGCTGTCGGTCGCGTCGACGCGACGAACTCCACAAGTTCAGCGTCGGCGACGGCGGAACAGCAAGCGAGTCGCGAGCGTCGCAAAACGTCGTGAGCGCGGCGAGCGCGAGCCCGGTGCCGTCGATGACCGGCCGCACCTCGACCCCGTCGGGACCGATCACGGCGATCGCGATCGTCCGGCTGCGGCCCGCGCCGCCCCCGCCCCCGCCGCACCCGCCTCCGACCTTG
>JAPSGP010000107.1 GCA_031177445.1 Acidimicrobiia bacterium | reverse complement strand
CGCAGCGGAACCCGGCAAAGATCTGACGCCGGATCGGATAGTCCCAGTTGCGGAAGCTGAGCCGGTGCACGAGGGGATGCGTGGCCCACGAGCCGCCGCGGAGCACCTTGTACTCGGGCCCGAAGAACACCTCGGAGTACTCGCGGTACGGGAACGCCTCGAACCCCGGATGGCCGCGGAAGTCCGAGGCCGTCCACTCCCACACCCCGTGGTCCCACTGCCCGTTCGTTTCTCGCGCTACGAGCGCGGCGCGCTCCCACTCGATCTCGGTCGGGAGCCGCGTCCCCGCCCAGCGCGCGAACGCGTCGGCTTCGTACCAACACACGTGCTGGACCGGCTCGTCCGCCGGGATCGGTTCCCGGCGCCCGTAGCGGACCCGGGACCACGACCGTGCTCCCTCGCGCGCCCAGAACTGGGGGGCCTCGAGACCCGCGTTCCGGCGCCACGACCACCCGCGCGGATCCCACACCCGGGGCTCGTCGTAGCCGCCACTGTCGACGAACTCCTGGTAGTCGCGGTTGGTGACGGGCGCACGATCGATGCGGAACGCCGGGAGCTCCCGATCGCGCGCGGGCCGCTCGTTGTCGAGGGCCCACGGATCGTCGGTGCCCATGACGAACCCGCCGCGGTCGATCTCGATCGACGCCTGCAGCGACGGTGGCACCGCTCGCGGGTGCCAGTCGTCGGCATCGGGGTGCACGAAGTCCTCCATGAGCTGGAGCGTGGCGAGCATCGTCTCGTCGTGCTGGTGCTCGTGTTGGGCAACCATCCCGTAGACGAAGCCGTCCCGGAGCAGCCGGTCGCCCCGGGCGAGATCGACCGTCGCGAGCACATCGAGCACGCGGGCCCTGACGTCGGAGACGAACCGCCGGGCGTCGGCGGGGCCGAGGATCGGCAACGCCGGCCGCTCCGCGCGCGGGTGGCGGAAGGCGTCGTAGACGTCGTCGTAGAGCACGTCGGTGGGCGGTGCGCCGGCGACGTTGCGAAGCAGCCACAGCTCCTCGTAATGGCCGACGTGCGCGAGATCCCACACGAGCGGCGACATCAGTGGGGAGACCTGGCCGGTGAGCGCGGTATCGTCGAGCGGCGCCAGCAGCGCCAGCGTGCGCGCTCGCGCCGAATCGAGCTCGCCGGCGACTTGTGCACGGACGTCGACGGTCACGCCCATGTGGCCTCCGCGAAGGCGTCGGGCTCGGGAAAGAGTGCGCCGGACTCCGCCCAGGCGGCCAGGCGGTCGTCGGCCGGGGTCCGTTGCCGCTCGACGTACCGCTCGGCGAAGGCCTCGACCGCGAGCACGGTCGCGGCGTCGGTGCCCAGGCGGACCATCGCCGCCAGTGCGGCCTCGAAGCACACGCGCGCCGAGTGTTCGAACGCCCGAACTTGCAGCCCGTGGCGGGCGGCGTCGAGCCATCGACCCCGGGTCGGTGCGATCGCCTCGGCGACCGTGTCCGCGGCGGCGTCGTCGCACACGAGCGTCGTCGCCACCGCCACCGCGACCCGCCACCACGGATCCGGGAGCGAGTCGATCATGCGGAGCTCGAGCCACCCTCGCGGCCGCACCGGCGGGAACAGGGTGGTCAGGTGGTACTCGAGATCGTCGGCAGTGGGATACCCGAGCTCGTGACCATGCTCGATCCATTCGGCGAGCGTGAGCGGCTCGAGTACCGGCTGATAGCGATCGTCGGTATGGCGGATCAGCATCACACGCGCGCCGAGCGCGTATTCGGCCCACGCGAGCGCAGGCTCGCGGCGCACGCGCTCGGCTGGATCGGTGCGACCCGAGTCGATCTCCTCCCAGACCGCGAGCCGGCGCGACTTCCAACCGCTCGGCACACCGTCGGCGAGCGGCGAGTTGGCGAACGCCGCCGCCAGGGTCGGCCCGAGATCGTGCGCACGGTGCCAGCGAGCTGCAACTGTCTCCGGCGTCGTACCGAGATCGACGTTGACCTGCACTGCAGCGGTGCTGCACATCATCGTGCGACCGGACGGACAGTTCGCCTCGAAGTACTGCTCCATGGCGTCGTACCGCGGCGACGCGAATGCTCGACTGCGATCTCGACGAGGGTCGAGGCCGAGCCCGACGAGCCCGACGCCGTGCGATCCCAGCCGGCTCGTCAGCAGCGCGGCGTCAGCCGCGAGCGCGGCGCAGGCCGGGCCGATGCCCTGGAGGGGTGGCGCGCTGAGCTCGACCTGGCCACCAGGTTCGAACGTGAGCCGGCTCCCCGCAGGCAGTTCGGAGCCCGCGGTGCCGACGACGTCGATCGGCACTCGACCGTGTGGATCGTCGGAGCAGACGGCGAGCCACTCGACCTCGACGCCGACGCGGGTCGAATGGCTCGGGTTGAAGTGGGCGCCGGCGAGTGCGTAGACGTCGTCCGCGCTCAGGTTTGCTCGGGTCGCGGGCACGATTACTGGTGCCCGAAGTGTGCGGCGACCCAGGTCAGATTGCGGACGGGAGCCGTCCACTGGTACCACGAGTTCATTCGTTCCCTCCTCCTCCCGACGCCGTGACTGCGGCGTCGGGCTGTCGTGCTGCCTTGCCGTTGGACATTACGAGCGCCTCGTCGATCGAGCTGCGCAGCGCCCGGTAGATCGCGTCGGGGGTGAGCACCCCGACGAAGTGGTCGCCGTCCACGACCGCGACCCACCCGTAGTCGGTGAGCAGCATCGCGGCGAGGGCGTTCTCGAGGTAGTCGTCGGTAGACACCCATGCCTCGACGCGCTCGATCCGATCGTCGACTCGGCCGTCACCATCGGCGTTCGCCTGCCGCACGTGGCCCCGCAGCCTCGAGTTGGCGTCGACGACCGCAACCCAGCTCGCTCCGGTCTGATCCATGATCCGGCGGGCGTCGGCGAGCGAGTCGTCGGGCTTCACCGTGGGCGGGTGCTCGAGGCATCCGGCCTCGATGGGCGTCACCTTGAGACGCTTCAGCCCGCGGTCGGCCCCGACGAAATCGGCGACCATGTCGGACGACGGATTTCCCAGCACCTCGGCCGGCGTGTCGTACTGCGCCAGGATCCCGCCGACGTCGAGGATGGCGATGCGGTCACCCATCTTCACGGCTTCCTCGATGTCGTGGGTGACGAACACGATCGTCTTGCGCACCTCGTCCTGCAGGCGCAAGAACTCGTCCTGCAATCGCACCCGAGTCACCGGATCGATGGCGCCGAACGGCTCGTCCATGAGCAGGAGCGGCGGGTCGGCGGCGAGGGCGCGGGCGACGCCCACGCGCTGGCGCTGGCCACCGGAGAGCTGCGCCGGGTACCGCGAGCGGAACTCGCCCGGTTCGAGGCCCACCAGCATCAGCAGCTCGTCGACCCGGTCGGCGACGCGCTGGCGGCTCCAACCCAGCAGCCGCGGGACCGTGCCGACGTTCACCGCGATCGTCTGGTGCGGGAACAGGCCCACCTGCTGGATCACGTATCCGATACGACGCCGGAGGGCGACAGGATCGACTCCGGTGACGTCCTCGCCATCCAGGTACAGGCGGCCGCCGGTCGGCTCGATCAGCCGGTTGATCATCTTGAGCGTGGTCGTCTTGCCGCAGCCGGATGGCCCGACGAGCACGCAGATCTCGCCCTCGTCGACCTCGAGCGTCAGCTCGCGTACGGCCAGGGTGCCGTTCGGGTAGCGCTTGCTGACGGATTCGAGGCGGATCATGCCGGCCTCCGACCCCAACGGGGGGTTCGAGGGATTGGGGTGAGGCTAGTTGCCGGGCGGGCCGTCTCCACGCCGCCGCCTCGCAACGTGACGGAAGACCTCGGCAAAGCGGTGCATCTCCGAGGGGGGCTGGCGCGACGAGCGAGATGCCCGTGCGCTGCTCGAGCTTGCCGCGGGGAGAAGCTCGGCCAGCGCGTGGGCGAGCGCGCGCGGATCCTGCGGCGGCACGGTCCGCCCGGCACCGGGGGCAGCACGCTCGAGGATCTCGGGCGCACCGCCGGCGGCGGTGACGACGACCGGGGTCCCGCTCGCCAGCGCCTCCACCGCGACTAGGCCGTACGGCTCCGGTTCGATCGACGGAAGGACGAAGAGGTCGAGGTCGGCGTAGAGCTCGGGGAGATCGTCGCGGTGGCCCAACCAGTGCACGTCGTCGATCTTCGATGCGCGCATCGCCAAGCTCGTCGCGAACGCCTCCTTTCCCGAAACGGGACCGCCGACGACGACCAGATGGAGCTCCGGTCGCTGCGCCTTCGCGCGTTCGAACGCCTCGAGGAGCACGTCGAAGCCCTTCCAGGTGTCCAACCGGCCGGCGGCGCCGACCAGCGGGACGTCGTCGGGGATACCGGCACGAGTGCGGAACCGGCCGGCGAGGTCGGAGCGGTACTCGTTCGGGTCGACGGTCTCGCGGATGACGTCGATGGCGCGTGCGTCGAGCTGATCGGCGATCGCCCGTGACATGCAGATCACCTCGTCGGCGAAGCGGCGGGTCAGGAAGCGCTCGAACCGGAGTGCCGCCCCGGACTGCACGACGATCTCGCGGGCGTGCCACACGTGGGGACGTCGCAGCACGGCCGCGACCGCCCAGCCGTACCACGAGTGCAACGAGTTGGAGTGCAGCACGGTGACTCCGAGGCGCCGAGCGAGGCGGGCGATCCTGGTCACGGCGACCGGCCAGCCCGCGGCGTACGCGCTCCACTCGCGCCGGCTGTGGCTGGTGGAGATCCGGTGCATCCCGATCGCGTGCAGTGTGGCGCCGGCGGTGTGGAACTCCGCCGCGAGCGGCGACGGCCCGGGGAGCACGAGGTGGCAGTCGAACTCGTCTGATGGCAGGCTGCGGACCATTCGCAGGAGCGCGTGATCCGATCCGCCGCGCTCGGCTACCGGTTGGATGGAGAGCAGCCGGATCATGCGTGTGGCCCTGAACCTCGAGCAGCTGCTGCAACCGGCCCCGGGCGGGGTCGGCCGCTACACCGCGAAGCTGGCGAGGCTACTTCCGTCGGTTGACTCGAAGAGTGGCGGCGCAGTCACGGTGGTGCCGTTCGTCGCCCGGCACCGTCACGATGCAGTGCGCGCCGCGCTCCGCGCGTTCGATCTGGAGTCGCTCGATCCCGTTGTCGCGCCGCTGCCTCGCCCGGTGCTGTACGACGCGTGGCATGTGCTCGGCGTGCCGAGCGTCGAGGGCCTGTCCCCGCGCCTGCACGACGTGGATCTCGTGCACGCGCCATCGGTCGCGGTCCCGCCGCGACGCGGGCACCCACTCGTCGTCACCGCGCACGATGCCGCGCCGCTCGTGTTCCCTGCGACCTACCCGCGTCGTGGCCGGTGGTTTCATCGCCGCGGGCTCGCCGCGGCCGCAAGGCGCGCCGATCTCGTGATCACGGTCTCGAACGCGGCTGCCGACGAGTTGGTCGCACACACGCAGATCCCTCGTGGGCGCATCCGTGTCGTGCCCAACGGTGTCGACGTCGAGCTCGCGAGCGATGACGACGTCGAGCGCGTGCGCTCCCAGTACGGCCTCCGGGACCAGCCCTATTGCTTGTGGGTCGGGAGCTTCGAGCCGCGCAAGAACGTCGGGCTGCTCGCGCAGGCGTTTGCTCGCTGGGCTGACGGCACGTCACTCGATCACCGACTCGTGCTGGCCGGCCCCTCGGGGTGGGTCGAGAACGAAGCCGAGACGCTCGCGCCGCTCCGGTCGCTCGGGGGCCGGGTCGCGGCGATCGGTCCGGTCGACGACACGGTGTTGCCGGGCCTCTATCGCGGCGCCGACCTGCTGGTCTTCCCGAGCCGGCACGAAGGCTTCGGACTGCCCGTGCTCGAGGCGATGGCGCAGGGCACGCCCGTCCTGTGTTCGGACATTCCCGCGCTGCGCGAGGTCGCGGGTGGAGCTGCTCGACTCCTGCCACCGGGCGATGCCGAGGCATGGGCAGTCGGGATCGAACAGCTCCTCACGGATTCACCCGAGCGCGCGCGCCTCGAGGCCGCGGGCGTCGAGCGCGCGAGGCAGTTCTCGTGGGTGCGCTGCGTGGAAGCAACCGTCGCGGTCTACGAGGAGGCGTGCGCCGCAAATTCCTGACAGCAAAACTAGGCTTTTGCCGGCATGGGGCCCCTGCTCGTCCTCGCCGGCAGCGGCGGGGAGATCCGCCACAAGCTGCTCGACTGGCCGTGGGTCAGCGACCACTACGACCTCATCTGGACGGATCTCCGTGAGCACGTGGAGCTCACCGTGCTCGCAGTGCTGATCGGGCTGTTGATCTCGCTACCGCTCGGCGTGCTCGCGTTTCGGGTTCGCAGTCTGTACGGTCCGATCCTCGCCGCGACCGCGGTGATGTTCACGATCCCGTCGCTGGCACTGTTCATGTTCCTGATTCCGTGGACCGGCCTGAGTCGTACGACCGCCTTGATCCCGCTGGTCATGTACACGCTGCTTATCCTGATCCGGAACATCGTCACCGGCCTGGATGGCGTATCGCCTGACGTTCGCGATGCCGCCGAGGGCATGGGGATGTCTCGCCGCGGCCAGCTGATGCGTGTCGAGCTTCCGTTGGCGATCCCAGCGATCGTCGCCGGTGTCAGGATCGCGACCGTAACGACGATCGGGCTCGTCACTATCACCGTCGTCGTCGGGTATGGGGGCCTGGGCGAGCTCATGTTGAATCGCGGCTTCCAGCTGAGCTTTTACACGCCGGTCACGGTCGGGTTCGCGCTCGTCATCGTCATGGCGATCGCAGCCGATCTGATCCTGCTCGGCGTGCAGCGTCTGCTCACCCCGTGGTCGGCCAAGCGGTTCAGGACTGCGACATGAGCTTCTTCGCCGACGTCTGGGACTGGTTCGGCGACGGCGCGAACTGGACCGGCGAAGAGGGGATCCCGAACCTCACGCTGGAACACGTGCAAGTGTCTGCGGCGGCGATGTTCGTGGCGGTGCTCCTCGCCCTTCCGGTCGGCTTGGTCCTCGGACACCTTCGGCGCGGCGGGATCGTCGCGATCAACGTGTCGAACGTCGGCCGTGCGATCCCCTCCCTTGGATTGCTCATCGTCGCCGCGCTGATTTGGGGGGTGTTCGATACTCCGACCGGATTCGGCTGGGTCGGGTCGTTCCCCGTGTTCATCGCCCTCACCGCACTCGCGATCCCTCCGATGATCACGAACACCTACGTGGGCATGGCGAACATCGACGCCGACGTGCGGGAGGCGGCGAGCGGCATGGGAATGAACGGCCGGCAGGTCCTCTCGCGAGTCGAGCTCCCGATCGCGCTGCCGCTGATCATGGCGGGCGTGCGAACTGCGGCGGTCGGCGTCGTCGCGACCGCCACGCTTGCGGCATTGGTCAGCTTTGGCGGCCTCGGCCGTCTGATCTGGGACGGCTTCCGCGCCCAGGACTACCCGAAGATGTTCGCCGGTGCCCTCCTCGTCGCGGTGCTGGCAATCCTCGTTGAGCTCGCGCTGGCATTGCTGCAGCGCGCGATCGTGTCCCGCGGACTACGGCGAGGTGGTGACCGAATCGTGCGAGAGATCGAAGCTGTTGACACGGTGCTCGACCCGGCGACGGCTCCACAGTCCTGACGATCGACGAACCAACGAAAGGAATGACAGCCATGACGAACGGACGGCGACGCGTGCGAACGCGTGCCATGTTCACCGTGCTGGTCGTTGCCGCGCTCGTGCTCGCAACGCTCGGCTCGGGCGTGGCATCCGCTGGTGGTAGCAAGAAGTCGCTGACGATCGGCTCGAAGGACTTCGCGTCGGCGCAGGTGCTCGGCCAGATCTACGGCCAGGCGCTTGAGGCAAAGGGGTACGACATCTCCTACAAGGACAACATCGGCCCTACCGAGATCATCTTCCCCGCGCTCGAGAGTGGCGACATCGACCTGTATCCCGAGTACCTCAACACCGTCGTCCAGACGCAGTTCGGCGGAGCCGGCGGTTCCGACCTCGACGCGGTCTACGACGAACTGCAGACCGCGCTCGAGGGCTCCGGGATCGTGGCGACCACGCCGGCACCCGCGGTCGACGTGAACGGCTTCTATGTCACCAAGAAGACCGCGAGGCAGCACAAGCTCAAGACGCTCTCCGACCTCGTCGAGGTCGCTCCCGAGCTCGTGTTCGGCGGGCCGCCCGAGTGCGAGGAGCGTCCGCTGTGCCTCGGCGAGACGTCGCAGCAGCTCTACGGCTTCCAGTTCGAGACGGTCGAGAAGCTCGACGTCGGCGGTCCGCTCACGGTGGCGGCGCTCGAGGACGGCGACATCGACGTGGCGGTGCTCTTCACCGGCAGCAGCGTCATCCCGAAGAATGCAGTGCTCCTGAAGGACGACCAGGGCCTGCAGGGCGCCGACAACCCGGTGGTCCTCGTGCAGGA
>JAPSGP010000371.1 GCA_031177445.1 Acidimicrobiia bacterium | reverse complement strand
GGTCATCTTGCGCACGAACCGGTTCTGTTCGGGCACGCTGAACCTGGTGACGATCGCCCACTCGTTCGTGACCCGGCTGAAATTGGGCGCCCCCTGTCGGACTTCGCCCCATCGCAGATCACACAGGTCGATCGCGAAGACACCACCGGGACGCAGGGCTCCCGCGGCGGCGACGAGCGCGCGATCGACGGCTGCCTCGTCGGGCAGGTAGCTGAGGACGTGGCCGATGGAGACGATCGCGTCGCAAGCCGGCAACGGATCGTCGGGGAGCACGAGCTCACGGATCTCCTCCGCTCCTGGTGCGACGTCCCGGGCGAGCTCGAGCATCGACGGCGACGCGTCGGTGGCGATCACCCGGTGCCCGGCGTCGACGAGAAATCGCGTGAGCAGCCCGCTCCCGCAGCCCAGCTCGAGCACCACGCCGGCGCGTTCCCGCACGGGTTCCAGCAATGCGAGGATGCCCGGCGCACAGAGGTCGGCGTGGAATCCGAAGCCGAGGTGGTGCACGAGCGCGAGGTCCTGGCGGTAATAGGGCTCCGCGGTCACCGCGTCCATCCTTGCCGGGCGTCGGCGCGTTTGTCAGCTTCGTCGTCCGGGTACCACCCCGCAGGATGGACGTCTCCGTGACGACGGCGCGCGCCCTCCTCCCCGACCGGCCGCTCACATCGCTCGACGAGTACATCGACACGTTCGACGGGGGCCAGGGGCTCGTGCGTGTTCGGGAGCTCGATGCGTCCGAGGTCGTCGACGCGGTCACGCGCGCGGGACTTCGCGGTCGAGGCGGCGCCGGCTTCCCGACCGGGCGCAAGTGGGCGTCGATCCGGGGTGGAGGGCTCGAGGTCGGCGACCGCTACGTCGTGGCCAATGGTGCCGAGGGCGAGCCGGGGACGTTCAAGGACCGCATGCTCATGCGGCGCAACCCCTACCAGGTGATCGAAGGGCTGGAGATCGCGGCGCGCACGATGGACGCGGTCGGGGCGTACCTCGCGGTGAAGTCGTCGTTCACCGTCGAGATCGATGCACTCACCCGGGCGCTTGGCGAGATGCGCGACGCCGGGCTCGTCGGCGACGTTCCCATCACTCTCGTGACCGGCCCCGACGAGTACCTGTTCGGCGAGGAGAAGGCGCTCCTCGAGGTCATCGAGGGCGAGGACCCGCTCCCGCGAATGCTCCCGCCGTACCTCTACGGGCTGTTCACAACCTCGCCCCAGCTGGGCTGGTCGGCTGGGATCGACCTGTCCTCCGACGGGCCCGTGGTGCCGAGCTCGAACCCAACGCTCGTGAACAACGTCGAGACGCTGGCGACGGTCGTGCCCATTCTCGGCCGCGGCCCCGAGTGGCACCGCAGTCTGGGGACCCCGGAGTCACCGGGAGTCGCGCTGTGCACGGTCGTCGGCGACGTGCGCCGCTCCGGTGTAGCCGAGATCGAGCTCGGCATGCCGTTGCGCGACGTCATCGAGACCATCAGCGGGGGACCGCGCGCCGGCCACGTTGTGAAAGCTGTCCTGTCAGGGGTCTCGAACGGCGTCGTGCACGGGCGGGACCTCGACGCGCCCGTGACCTACGAAGGGCTCGCCGCGGTCGGGGGCGGACTCGGCTCGGTCGGCTTCATCGTCTACGACGACACCGCCGACATGGTCGCAGTCGCGCGCATGGTGTCACGGTTCCTCTACGTCGAGTCGTGCGGGCAGTGCCCGGCGTGCAAGTTCGGGACCGGCGAGGTGACGGCCTACCTCAACCGCATCGCCGAGGGCGGCGGCAGCGATCACGACGTCGAGATCATCGAGGCGCGTCTCTCCAGTGTCACCGACGCCAACCGCTGCTTCCTGGGCACGCAGGAGCAGCGCGTGATCGGCAGCCTGTTGCGCACCTTTCCCGAGGAGTTCGCGGCGCATCTCGAAGGGGCCCCGCCCTCGCTCGATCTCCCGATCCCGAAGATCGTGTCGATCGACGATGGCGTTGCGATCTACGACGAGCGCCAGATGCGCAAGAAGCCGGACTGGACGTACGAAGGCGAGTAGCTACGCCGGGTCGGGGACGGACTGGGGCGGCGGCGGGCCGACATAGTGCGCGCTCGGGCGGATCAGGCGGTTGTCGCCGGCCTGCTCGAGCACGTGACTGGTCCACCCGATCACCCGGCTCGACGCGAACGTCGGCGTGAACATCTCCCGCGGCACGCGGCAGGCGTCCATCACGATCCCGGCGTAGAACTCGACGTTCGTGTACAGCTGACGGCCCGGTTTGAGCTCGGCCAGGATCTCGACCGCCTTGCGCTCGATCGTCTTCGCCAGCTCGAGCTTGGGACCGCCCAGCCGCTCCGCGACGCCACGCAACATCACCGATCGCGGGTCGTCGGTCTTGTACACGCGGTGGCCGAATCCCATGAGCCGGTCGCCCCGTTCCACAGCGTCGCGCAGCCACGGCTCGGCCTTGTCCTCGGTGCCGATCGCATCGAGCATGTCGAGCGCGCGGCTCGGTGCTCCGCCGTGGAGCGGCCCCGACAGCGCGCCGATGGCGCCGACCACCGCGGCGGCGAGATCGGCGCCCGTCGACGTGATCACGCGGGCCGTGAACGTCGATGCGTTGAAGCCGTGATCGATCGTCGAGATCAGGTACTGCTCGACGGCCCGCGCGTGCTCGGACTCGGGCACCTCACCCTGCATCATGTACAGGTAGTTGGCGGCGTAGGGCAGGCCGGGGTGCGGATCCACGACGTCGAAGCCGTGCTTGAGCCGGTAGAGCGCGGTGAGCAGCGTCGGCACCATCGCGCACGTGCGCAACGCCTGAGCACGGAGCTCCTCGCCGCTGATGTCGAGCCAGGGTGTGAATCCGGCGTCGACGCCGACGAGCGAGACCGTGGTACGCAGCATGTCGAGCGGTGGCGCCTCGGGCCCGCCCAGGGCCGCGATCATCGGCAACAGGTCCTTCACCTCCGCCGGGATGTCGCGCAACGGCTGCAGCTCGGCGATGAACTCGTTCCGCTGCGCCAGCGACGGAAGCTCACCCTCGAACAGCAGGTACCACACGTCTTCGAGCGTCCGCTTCTCGGCCAGCTCGACCGCGCTGTACTGCCGGTAGTGGTAGAAGCCCTCGAGGCCCCGCACGTCGCCGATCGTGGTATCGGCGACGACCACACCTTCGAGTCCCTTCGGGATCTCGGCCGCGGCTCGCTCGACCGGCTGGATGGCCGCGATGCGCAGCAGGTCGCGCATCGACACCATGCCGACGAGCCGCGTGCCGTCGACGACCGGGATGTGGCGGTATCCGTGCTCGGCGAGGCTGGCGAACGCCTCGGACACCTCGACGTCGGGTGCGACCGAGTCGGGGTTGGGTGTCATCCACTCGGTAACGCTCGCGGTCGACGTGTCGGCGCCGGCGGCGGCGATGCGGACCAGATCGCGCTCGGTGAGGATCCCGACCGGCTTCTCGTCGTCGACGACGACGACCGAGCCGACGCGACGTTCCCGCATGCGTT
>JAPSGP010000106.1 GCA_031177445.1 Acidimicrobiia bacterium | reverse complement strand
TCCTGCACGACCTCCTCGGCCTGCCCCCGGTCGTCGAGCAGGAGCCGAGCGAGCCCGACGAGCTCCCGGTAGCGCGATCGGTACAGCTCGCCCAGAACCTCGTCGCGATCGACAGCCACGGCCTTGCGGTGAGCCGAGAGGCGGGGTAGCTCCGCGCTCACCTCGGAGATCATGACCGTCCCGACGCGATGCGGCGGGAACGGTTGACGCGGCCCGAAGGCAGGTAGTTAGACAGCCAGCAGGTCGCGGGCGCCGGTGTCGGCGGAGGGGTGGCGAAGCTTGGACATCGCCCGGGCCTCGATCTGGCGGATTCGCTCCCGGGTGAGGTTGAAGTACTCGCCCACCTCCTCGAGCGTCCGGGGCTCGCCCCGGTCGAGGCCGAAGCGCAGCGCCAGGATCTGGCGCTCCCGCTCGTCGAGCGGCGCGAGGAGCTTCTCGATCTCGGCCGGCAACAGCGCGGTGGCCGCCACCTCGAACGGCGACTCCGCCGAGCGATCCTCGACGATGTCGCCGAGCTCGGCGTCGCCGTCCTCACGCAGCGGCTCGGAGAGCGACAGCGGCTCGGCCGCGAAGCGCAGCGCCTCGGTGACCTTGTCCTCGGGCATCTCCACCTCGGCCGACAGCTCGGCGAGCGTGGCCGGCCGCCCCAGCTTGAGCTCCAGACGGGAGCGAGCCTTCTGGAGCCGAGCCAGGGTGTCACCCGCATGCACCGGCAGGCGGATCGTGCGGCCGGTGTTGGCGATGCCGCGGGTAATCGCCTGGCGGATCCACCACGTGGCGTAGGTGGAGAACTTGAAGCCCTTGCGCCAGTCGAACTTCTCGACCGCGTGCATCAGGCCGAGGTTGCCCTCCTGGATGAGATCGAGCAGCGGCAAGCCCGACGCCTGGTATTTCTTGGCGATCGAGACCACCAGCCGGAGGTTCGACTGGACGAACGTGCGCTGGGCGTCGTCACCCAGCCGGGCGGTCCGGCGCAGCTCCCGCTTCTTGGCCGCGGTCAGCTCCTTGGCCGTCGACAGGATCTCGGTGCGGGCGTCGTTCCCGGCCTCGATCTGCTGGGCCAGGCGAACCTCGTCGTCCTTCGTGAGCAGCGGGTATTGCCCGATGTCGGTGAGATACAGCCGGACGAGATCTTCTTCGTCCCGCTCGACTCGCTCCTTCGCCACGAAGTCGGTTCCTCTTTTGGGTCGGACGGATCTGGGCCGATGTTATGGGTCGCCGGGGAGGTCGCCGGACGCCAGGTCCACGGTCACCACAGCCGCTGATCCCCCGGACGGCTGTGGATGATCGCCGAGCGCGATCCGTTACCCAAGTACGATACCGACCCCGTCAAGACAACTTTCCACAGCCAGAACCGGGCCTCACCTGGACTATTGGGCGTATGAGCAGCGAGCCGGAGCTGGCCGTCGTCGTGGGCCGGTTCCAGGCCCGCACCGGCAAGGACGAGGATCTCGCCGGCATCCTCGCCCGCTACACCGTGCTGACCCGACGCCAGAGCGGGTGCCGCAACGTCGATCTCGTGGCCTCGGCGGTACACCCGGGCCGGCTCGTCGTCATCGAGAAGTGGGAATCGCCCGAACTCGCCCGGGCCCATCTCGATGCGCCCGAGACGGTGGACATGGCGCAGGCCGCCGTCGACCTCCTCGCCGGCCCGCCCGAGCTCGAGCTCTACGACGCCATCAGCGCCTACGACCTGGAGTGAGCGGCATCCCGGCTCGAGCAGTTGGCCGTTGCCCGCGACCGCGCCCGTCGAACTGGCAGGTGCTCGGCAAAACGGTGCTACTGCTTCAGCGATTCCTTGCGGGGGACGCCCTTGCGCTTCGACGCGGGCCGCGGATCGGCGGCGGCGCACTGCTCGCTGATCGACTGCAGCTCGGCCCACGTGAAGTCGTCGCCGGACCACAGCCGGTCGAAGGCGGCGTCGGCGACATCGGTGAAGCCGTTGTACAGGCGGAACACGTACTGGCGCCGCACCCGGCGGGCGAGCTCGCCGAGTCGCACCGCGCGGCCCTCGGCCCACACGTCCCAGGTGCCTCGCAGCGCTTCGGCGAGCTCCTCGTCGGGCGACGCGGACGCGAAGTCCGGCTGCAGGCGGTCGCGCGCACGGAACAGGTTCGTCGCCAGCTCGGCGCGGGCGACCGGCTCGTCGAACGTGCAGCGGTACTTCCCGTTCTCGAAGTTCGCTCCCGAGAACCACAGCTCCGCGTTCCCGTCGACCACGTCGGCCGTGCTGCCGGTCAGCGGGAGCGGGAGCTCCTCGTCGATCTCGATCGAGATGGCGACGTCGTCTGGCAGCCCGACACGGCCCGCGAGCTCCTCGGCCAGGCTCGCGATGATGCCCGAGTCGTATTCGACATACGTGAACTCCTGCGGCGTGACCTCGACGCGTCCCATCCGATGGGGTGCCGTCAGCTCTTGTTGACGCCCGCCGCGGCCTCGGCCTCGGCCTGGGCCTCCGCGGTGACCTCGGAGAGCTCGTCGATCTCCTCGGTGCTGAAGCCTGCAAGCTCGCGGAACCGACGGGCGAGCTGGATCGGGTTGTCGTCGGTCTCGCCCCGGAAGCCGCCCAGGCTGAAGAGCTTGTCGACCGTGCGTTGGAACTCGAGGGCGAGCTCGCGCCGCTCCGGATCGTTCTCGGTCAGGCGCCGCAGCCAGTCGGATCCCATCTTCACGTGGGTCACCTCGTCGGCGAGCATCCAGTCCTCGCACGCGGCCAGGACCGGGTCGCCCGAGTGGTCGCCGAACAGCTTCATCGTGTTGAACACGTCGATGGCCAGGCCCTCGAGCGCGCGGTTCACCCCGGTGAGACGCAAGAGCGCGTCGGGTGCGCACGCCGCCTCGTAGAGGAACGTTGCCTCGGCGAACTCGCCGATCTCGGTTCCCATGTGCTCGGCGAGCTTCACCGAGATCTCGCAGTGGCGGGACTCGTCCCACGACTGGCGCGCCATGTCGAGCTTCAGCTGGAACGGCACCTCTTCGTCGGTGAAGTCGAACGTCGTGCGTCCGGCGCCCTCGAGCGCCTGGACCTCGCCCATGAAGATGCCGTGCATGAGTTGGCGGGCGCGGTCGGCGGCAGCGGGGCGATCCGGCTCGAGCTTCGCCGATCCGGTATTGCGTTCCGAGACCTTCGCCTGCCGCGGGTCGGCGATGGTGTCCTGGATGTTCACCCGCACGAACCGCGCGTCGCGGGCGAGCTCCTCGGGCGGGAGGATCTTCTTCATCCGACTGCTACCCCCTCCGGCGCCGGTACGCCGGTTTCGCCGCCAATCGTACCGGGGCCCGCGATGCCACCAGCGGCGACGATGAGCTTTTCGAGCTCACGTTGCCGGTTGGCGGCACGCTCGACCTCGTCGGGTGTCTCGATGAGCGACTGCAACAGCATCTCGCCCTCGCGCCAGTCCTCGAGCTCGTCCTGCAGGATGAAGCCGAACGAACGGATCGTCGGCGCATCCGTGATCCTGCTCGACCCGTTCTGGTGGTACGTGTACGCCGCGATCTTGTGCGGCAGCAGCACGCGATAGACGCCGACGAGCTTCTCGATGGTCAGCTCCGGCGCTTCCGGCTCGCGCAACGCGTCGACGAACGCGATCATCTCGTCGTTCGGCGGCAGCGTCAGCCGGTCGGTCTTCATCTCCCGCAGCTCGGGCAGCCGCTTGTCCCACAGCTCGGAGTGCCAGGCGTGGTGATAGCAGTGGCGGCCGAGGACGAGCTTCACGTCGAGCTCGGGAACGGTGGCGACCCAGCCGCCCAGCGCCTCGAACAGGCGCATCTCGATCCACTTGTAGTTGCCGACGCGACGCGCGGTCTCCTCGACCCCGAAGATCCCGGGAAGCTCGCGCCGGTCCCAAGGGGCGAAGGCCGCGCGCGGCTGACGCGGTTCACTCATTGCGCCATTCTCCACACCGCTTGACCGCGCGGTCAAGCGACGTGACGAACGCCACGCATAGCGGTGAAGAGAGAGGAATGGCGGACTCTCCGCGCGACTACCCGCTTACGACCGCCCGGGCCTCGCTCCGGCGGGCGCCCAGCTCGGTCACGACGATCCCGACGAGGATGGTCGCGGCGCCGAAGTAGCCCGCCCAGCCCAGACGCTCCCCGACGGCGTACCCCACGAAGCCGGCAACGACCGGCTCGAGGAGGTTGATGATGCTCGTCCGGGCCGGTTCGATCCGGCGCTGGGCCCACACCTGGATGCTGAACGCGAACGCGGAACAGCCGAGCCCGGTGAAGACGACCGCGAACAAGGCCTGCGCGGTCACGTCACCCAACCCGTCGAGCGCGACGAGCGGGATCGAAAGCGCCGCGATCGCGAGCAGCTCGACGCACGTGAGCGAGACCACGTCGAAGCGATTGGCCCACGCACCTGCCTGCACGAGCCAGATCCCGAAGAAGAACGCGGTGACGAGCGTGATCCCGTCGCCGAAGCCGAGGCTGGGCCGGGCACCGGTGAGGAGGAACAGTCCGACGACTGCGAGCAGGACCGCAACCATGAGGCTCCGATCAGGAAGCCGCCGGTACACCACCGCGAAGACGAGGGGCGTGAAGACCGCGAACAGACCGGTGATGAAGGCCGAGTTCGACGTGGTGGTGTGCTGCAGACCGACGTTCTGGCACACGTACGCCACGAACGCGGTGAACCCGAGCGCGATGCCGCAGCCCGTCAGCACGCGCGCCGAGTCATCCGGACGCGCCCCGGGCCCCCGCCAACCGTTGTGCAGCGCCAACGGTACGAGCGCCAGCCCACCGATGGCGAAGCGCAGCAGGACGAACCCGGTTGCGGTGAGGTGTTCGAGCGCGTCCTGCACGATCGTGAACGTCGCGCCGTACAGGATGCTGGCGACGACCAGCGCCAGCTCCGGGTAGAACGCGCGAAGGCGCGCGTTCAACCGGGCCAGCGGTTGGTGATCGGGAGGCGCCGGTCCTTGCCGAACGCCTTGGGCGAGACGCGCACACCCGGGGGCGCTTGCCGGCGCTTGTACTCGTTGCGGTCGACGAGCCAGGCGATCCGTCGCACCGTCTCCGGGTCGTACCCGGCGGCCTCGAGCTCTCCGATCGACAGATCGCCCTCGACGTAGCCCTCGATGATGGGGTCGAGCGCGGCGTACTCCGGCAGGCTGTCGGTGTCCCTCTGGTCGGGACGCAGCTCGGCGCTGGGCGGCTTGTCGAGCACCGACTCCGGAACGAGGTCGCGTCCGGCGCGCTCGTTGCGGTCACGGGCGAGCGCGTACACGAGCATCTTGGGCACGTCCTTGATCACCGCGAACCCGCCCGCCATGTCGCCGTAGAGCGTCGAGTACCCGGTCGCCATCTCGCTCTTGTTGCCCGTGGTGAGCACCAGCCGGCCGAACTTGTTCGACAGCGACATGAGAATCGTGCCCCGGATGCGCGACTGGACGTTCTCTTCGGCCAAACCGGCCTCGGTGCCCGAGAACGGCCCCGCCAGCATCTCGAGGAAGGCGGTGTGCGCGGACTCGATCGGGATCGTCGTGGTCGCGATCCCGAGGTTGGCCGCCAGCTGCTCTGCGTCGGTGATGCTCCCGCCGCTCGAGTAGCGAGACGGCATGAGCACGCCGTGCACGTGCTCGGGACCGAGGGCATCGACTGCAATCGTCGCGACGAGCGACGAGTCGACGCCTCCCGAGAGCCCGATCAACACGTCGTCGAAGCCGTTCTTCATCACGTAGTCGCGTGTCCCGACGACGAGCGCTTCGTAGACCTCGCGTACCGGGGCCAGGGCCGGCTCGATGCGTGCGGGCAGACCCCGCTCGGCCAGGTGCGCCTCGCTCACCTTGACCTCGGGTAGCGCAGGGGCCGACAAACGCCCGCGCGGGTCGAGCAGCCGCTTCCGGAACGTCGGGCGAACGTCGAGATCGACGACGAGGAGCTCCTCGACGAACTGGCGCGCCCGGGCGACGAGCTCGCCTTCCTCGTCGAACACCAGCGAACCACCGTCGAAGACGAGCTCGTCCTGGCCGCCGACGAGGTTGACGTAGACGATCGGCACGGACGCGTCGGCGGCTCGGGTCGCGAGCATCGTCTCGCGCTCGCGCAGGCGTCCGGCGTAGTACGGCGATCCGTTGATGTTGACGACGAGCTCGGCGCCGCCGGCCGCTTGCGTGCTGATGGGGCCGCTCGGGCTCCACGCGTCCTCGCAGATCGTCACCGCCACCCGCACGCCGGCGACGTTGAAGAGCGGGCCGTCGACGTTCGACGCGGCGAAATAGCGCTGCTCGTCGAACACCGCCGAGTTGGGCAGGATGTGCTTGCGGTAGACGCCCTGGACCTTGCCGTTCGCACACATCGCGGCGGCGTTGTACAGGTCGCGCTCGGCCAACGGGTATCCGACCACCGCCGCCAGCCGGCCGGTCCGCGCCGCGATCTTCTCCAGGCACTCCTGGGCCTGGGCGACGAACGCCGGCCGCAGGAGCAGGTCCTCGGGCGGGTACGAGGTGACGGCCAGTTCTGGGAACACCACCAAGTCGCAACCCTGGGCGTCGGCCTGGTCGTACGTCTCGAGGATCCGCACCACGTTTCCCTCGAGGTCACCGACCACGAGGTCGAGCTGCGCGAGGCCGACACGGAGCCGGGGCATCTAACTCCCCTTTGAGTGGTGGGACTCGTGCATTCGAGTCAATCCTCAGGTTGATCAACCGGGGTCCCCGCCGGAAGCTCTGCTTCCGGTGGCGTTCGTAGTACTCCTTCGGACGCCTTCCAGGATACGGCTTGCCACACCTTGGACCCGGGGGTATGCGACACACTGGAACGGTGACATCGACGGTTCTCGACGCGCCTGCGCTGCGCGACACGGTCGAGCAGTCGCCGGATCCGGCGGCCGCGCGCGCCTACCTCGTACGGTTGCTGGACGCGCAGCCCGAGCTCGCCGCGCCCCTTGCCGAACAGGCACGGCTGCGGGAGGCAATCGTCGCGCTGGCGGTCGCATCGCGGTCATTGTCCAGTGCAGTGATCGCCGAGGTGGCGCTGCTCGACCCGCTGCTCGACGACGACGCCTTCGCCACCGAGCGCGGCATCGAGGAGTACCGGGCATCCATCGCGAGATTCCTCGGCGACCACGACGCGGGGGCCTCGAAGCTCCGTCGCTGGAAACGGCGCGAGCTGCTCCGGATTGCCGCCCGTGATCTGCTGGGCGTCGCCGACCTGCCGACAGTCGGGCGCGAGCTCGCGGCCCTCGCCGAAGCCTGCCTGGGCGCCGCGCTCGGCCTCGCCCGGCCGAGCGAGCCGTTCGCGGTGATCGGAATGGGCAAGCTCGGCGGGCGGGAGCTGAACTACGCCAGCGACGTCGACGTGCTCTTCGTGCACGACGGCGCACCCACCGCCGCAGAGCAGACCGCCCGATCGTTGCTCCAGACGATGACGGCGCCGACGACCGACGGCATCGTGTTCCGCACCGACGCCGACCTTCGACCAGAGGGTCGTTCTGGGCCGCTGTCGCGCTCGCTCGAGTCCTTCGCGTCGTACTACGACCGCTGGGCGCAGACCTGGGAGTTCCAGTCCCTGATCAAGGCGCGACCCGTCGCCGGCGATCCTGAGCTCGGCCAGCGGTTCATGGCGCTCGTCGACAAGTACGTCTGGCCCGAGGTGCTGGATCCCGACGCCGTGCGCGCGGTGCGGGCGATGAAGGCGCGCAGCGAGGAGCAGACGCGCAAGCGGGGCCTCAGCGAGCGCGAAGTCAAGCGCGGGCGCGGCGGGATCCGCGACGTCGAGTTCGCGGTCCAGCTCCTGCAGCTGGTGCACGGCCGGCACGACGCTTCCGTCCGCTCGCGTACGACCCTCGTGGCACTCGCCCAGCTCGCGGGCGCCGGCTACATCGAAGGGTCGGACGCGACCCAGCTCGACGACGCCTATCGCTTCCTGCGCACCGTCGAACACCGCCTCCAGCTGCAAGACGAGCAGCAGACCCACACGCTTCCTACCGACCTGGACGCGCGCACCCGACTCGCACGCGTGCTCGGCTTCCGCGATCGCGGCGGCGAGACCGCCGTCGTTCGCTTCGAGGCCGAATACCGCCGCCGGCAGGGAGCGGTGCGGTCGATCTACGAGCGGCTGTTCTTCGCGCCGATCCTCGACACGCTCGCCGGCGCCGGCCGCCTGACTGCGACTGCTGTCGAGGAACGGTTGGCGGCCTTCGGATTCCTCGACGTCAGCCAGACGCGCGCTGCCCTCCGCGAGCTGACCCAAGGGCTCACGCGGCGGTCGCGCGTGATGCAGCAGCTGCTGCCGGTCGTGCTCGAGTGGCTGTCGGCCACCCCTGACCCCGACCTCGGGCTGCTCCAGCTCCGGCGCCTCGCCGAGGGGCCGGCACGCTCCGACGCCCTG
>JAPSGP010000105.1 GCA_031177445.1 Acidimicrobiia bacterium | reverse complement strand
AGGTCCACGCCGCCCGCCTCAGAGCGGCAACCGGTAGGCCTCGACCGCGTTCGCCCCGAGGATCTTGCCCTGGTCGTCGGTGGACAGCCGGGCGATCGCAGCCCGGAGCTCCTTGACCACCTCCGGGTGGAACTCCGGATGGGGGTAGTCGGAGGCCCACAGGACGCGGTCGGCGCCCAGCCACTCCGCGCAGGCCGCCAGGTTCCACTCCTCGGGCTCGAAGCTCACCCAGCACTGGCGGCGGAAGTACTCGCTCGGAAGCAGGCTCAGCCAGCGCCGTTCGAGCGGGAACGCCTTCACCTGCTCGTCCATCCGCTCGAGCTGCGTCGGCACCCAACCGCCACCCGACTCGAGGAACACGAGGCGCAGGCGCGGGAATCGTTCGCACACTCCGCCCATCAACAGCCGGCCCATGGTCACGATCATGTCCACCGTGTTCCCGACTGCTTGGCCCAGCGCGGACCCTCCGTGCAGCTCGTCGACGGCGCTGTTGACGATCATCATGTTCTCGCTCTCGGCCACGAGACCGAACTTGCGGCACGCTCCGGGGGTGTCGATGTGGACACCGGGGTGAAAGCCGACGGGAACGTCGAGATCCTGGCAGGCCGCCCAGAAACGGTCGTAGGCCGCGTGGTTCAGCGGCACCTCGTCGATGTAGGCCGACGGTCGCACGAACACTCCTCGCAAGCCGAGCTCGTTCACGACTCGTTCGGTTTCGGCCACCGCGAGCTCCGGCTCCTGCAGCGGCACCGCGCCGATGGCGAAGAGGCGCGCGGCGTCGGCTGCGCAGTACTCGGCAACCCAGTCGTTGTACGCCTGCTGGCAGTCCCGCACGAACTCGACATCGCGGAGCGCGTCGATCGGATCGAGCGGCCCGAAGAACATCGCGAGCGATGGATAGAGAACGGCGACGTCGATCCCGTCACGATCCATGTCGGCGAGCCGGGCGTACGGATCGGAGCCGCCCGGTACGCGCAAGCTCTGCAGCAGGTCGTACAGCTGGCGGGCGGTCATGCCGACGCGGCTCGCGAGGGCGTCACGCTGCTCCCGGCCGCCGGCCCGGATCCTCCCACCCACATAGATGGTCTCGTAGACCTCGTCCTCCACGACTTTGCGGGGGATCCAGTCCCCCCAGCGATCACGGTCCATCCGCTCGGTCCACAGGCCGTCGGGCTCCATGATGTGGCCGTCGGCGTCGACGACGAGCTGGTTCGCCATGCGCATCGCCCCCTTAGTGACCGTTCACGATGATGCCATCGCGTCCGGGCGCGTCACCCGAGTGAACCGAAGCGGGAGGCGGTCCGCCTGGCGCACCCCGGTGGAGAAGTGGACGGTCGCACCGGGCGCGAGGCGATAGTCGGGCACGCGCCTTGACCAGATAGCAGCGGTGAGCCTCGACCGCGCCGACGAGCAGCTCGTCGTGCCGCTGGCGTCGCGCATCGCTTCGGGATGCTCCTTCCACAGGCGCGTGGAGCCCTCGAGGTCGGTGAAAGGAACGTCACCGTCCCGGTCGGTCGCTCTGCCATACCCCCCAACCCCTGATCGGCGATTTCAGTAAATCAGCCCAATCGTGGCCCGTCGACAGAGTTGCTGCGTCCCATGACTCGATGCCTCGCCGGGCTATGAGTTCACCTGGGCCTTGAGCTCTCGCAGTCGTGCATCGGCGGTGGCTCGAATCTGATCGGTGAGCTCGGAGACTTGATCCAACAGACCGCGAAACTCCCGCCGGCCGATGACGTCGATCACCACCGGCGTCGTGGCAACCACCGTGGCGGTGCGCGACCGGTCCTCGATGAGGGCGATCTCTCCGACGTACTCGCCCGGCCTGAACAGCGCCACGTTCCGGGTACACCCTGCAAAATATGGTCTCCGCGGTCCTCGAACTCGATACCTGACCCCAGCGACGAGCAGTGACCGCGTCGAGCGCGGGGCCGTCGTCGAAGCTGCAGATGACGACTGCGTCCATCAACCCCGCGGACGTTCCCCCGTGCGCCGGCCACAGGATAAGACAGCTGTTTGAACCGAGCGAGGGGGCGTCCCGACGCCGTGGATCGACCTCGTTGACGATCGACGTTCGTGATAGTCAGGTGCGCATGAGCGGAGTGAATGCAACTTCCTCGGCCGTGGAGCTGGTGGCGGCCATCCGGTCGAAGGAGATCTCGTCGCTCGAGCTGCTCGAGCTCTACCTCGATCGCATCGACCGACTGGATCGCGGCCGTGTGAACGCGGTTGTGACGCTCGACGCCGACCGTGCCCGGGTCGCGGCGAAAGCGGCTGACGAGGCTCTCGCCCGAGGCGACGCCGTTGGGCCCCTCCACGGGCTGCCGATCACGATCAAGGATGCGATCGCCACCGAGGGCGTTCGCTCGACCGGCGGTGCCGTGGAGCTCTCGGATCACGTACCGACACAGGACGCGCCCGCCGTGGCGCGGCTGAAGGATGCGGGGGCGATCGTTTTCGGCAAGACGAACCTCCCGCGTTGGTGTGCCGACAACCAGGCGTTCAACGAGCTGTTCAGGACGACGAACAACCCGTGGTCGTTCGCGCACGTTCCCGGCGGGTCGTCGGGCGGGTCGGCGGCAGCGCTCGCAGCCGGGTTCACCGGCGCCGAGCTCGGAACCGACATCGCTGGATCGGTCCGTGCCCCCGCCCATTGCTGCGGGGTGTACGCGCTGAAGCCGAGCTACGGCGTCGTCCCGAACCTCGGGTACCTCGACCACGTGGGTGGTGGCTCCACGCCCACCGACATCAACGTCTTCGGCCCGATGGCGCGGTCCGCTCGAGACCTCGAGCTGCTCATGTCGGTGCTCGTGGGCCCGCGCCCGGAGGACGCGATTGCGTGGCAGGTGCAGCTCCCGGCGAGCACCGCAATGTCGGTGGACGGTTTGCGCGTCGCGACCTGGTTCGACGACGACGCGTGCCCGGTCGATGCGGAGTACCGCGGATTGCTCCAGGCGGCGTCCGACGCGCTCGTCGACGCGGGCGCGCACGTCGAGGACGCCCAACCTCCGGTCCCGTTCACCAAGCACGTGAACCTCTTCATGCGATTGATCGCCGCCGCCGCGTCGCCGGGCATGCCCGACGACTTCGGTGAGAAGGTCTCGGGAACGCACCGGGCCTGGCTCCGTCGCAACGAGCGGCGGGCGGTGATCCAGCGAACCTGGGCGGAGTGGTTCGAGCAGTTCGACGTGTTGCTCGCGCCCGCGTGGGCCACGCCGCCGTTCGAGCACGATCAGACCGGCGACATGATCAGCCGTACGGTCATGGTGAACGGCGAGCCGATGAATCACGTCGTGCTCTCGAACTGGCTGATGATCATCAATGTGACCGACCAGCCGGCGGCGACGATGCCGATCGGACGGACCGCCGCCGGACTCCCGGTCGGCATGCAGATCGTTGCGCCCTACCTGCAAGACCGGCGAGCGATCCGCGTCGCCGAGCTCGCCACCGAGATCCTCGGCGGCTATGCGATTCCACCCGGCTTCGAGTGACGGGTTCCGGTGCAAGCAATCAGCGCGTCACCGGTTCGCTGGAATCAGTTCTGCGGACCACTCCGAGCGCCCGATCAGTTGGGAGCGCGACCCGCTTGAGCACCTGCGAGAGGCCTGCATGGACTTCTGGGGCCGTTGAGTCAATGAACTCATTGCACGGCAGCGTGTTCACGGCCGTCACGCTGTCCGAATCAGCGGACACGCTCGCCGCGGTCGACCCCAGCGCGGCTACAAGAACGAGTATCGACAACCCGCACCGGCCCACTGGCGCTACAGCCTTCAGTGGCCGAACAACTGGAGCGTGGAGCCGGCTGGAGTGCCCCAGCACGACATGAGCCTAGGCGGATGATCGAAAGGTTGGATCGGAGAACGGGCCGTGGCTGCCGCCGCGGCGCTGCTCTCTCAGCGCAGTTCTCGGGGACGCCGCGGTCGCGGACGCGCTGCAACATCGAGGCGGAGATGTCGACGCCCACGACGCGCTCGAAATGGCTGGCGAGCGCGAAGGACAAGCGACCGGCGCCGCAGCCGAACTCGAGCGCACTTTCGCGTGGAAGTTCGATCCCGTGGTCGGCGATGAATTGGAGGACGAGATCGACGGCGTGTCGCCCGCTGGCGTAGAACTCGTCGGGTTCCCACCGCCCATCCGAGCGGTCCGGATCCGAGAGCACGGCGTGATAGGCGTCGCGCTCCGCCAATCGTTCCCAGTCCGAGCGCAATTCGGCCAGACGTCGCTCGGAGTCGAAACCAGGCACGCTTGATTGTCGGCGGTTCGGTCGTCTCTTCGCTACCGTGCCGGCCGAGTCAGCGCGGCCCGCGTTCAGTCGCGATCAGGAGGCGCGCTAGCTCCGTCGGATGTGGCGGTTCGGTCGCGGGCGATGGTCTCGATCCAGTTCGTGAATTCCATCGGGAAGATGAACTTCGCGGAGGGACTTTCACCGAGCGTCTTGAGGGTGTCGAAGTATTGGAGACCCATCGTGTTGCCGTCAACACGTTGGGCGATATGGTTGATGGTCTCGAGCGCCTGCGCGAAGCCTGAGGCTCGCAGCACGGCAGCCTGCTGATCTCCTTCGGCCTTGAGGATCTCGGCCTGCTTCTGGCCCTCGGCGACCTTGATGCTCGCCTCGCGGGTGCCATCAGCCTCGAGAATGACCGCACGGCGCACTCGCTCGGCCGACATCTGCCGGTTCATCGCCTCCTGGATCTCATTGGGCGGATCGATCTCGCGGATTTCGACGTTGGTGACCTTGATCCCCCACCGCTCGGTCTCGGAGTCGAGGCGCGTGCGGATCAGCTCGTTGATGCGCTCCCGCTGGGAGAGCACGTCGTCGAGGTTGATGTCACCGACCACCGCTCGCAGGGTCGTTGTCGCTAGGCCCGCGACTGCTTGCTCGTAGTCCTCGACCTCGAGTACCGACTTCTCCGCATGGTTGATGTCGACGCGCATGTACACCAAGAAGTCGATCCCTATCGACGCGTTGTCCCGCGTGATGTTGGTTTGGCGGGGAATGTCGAGCACCTCGGTACGTGTGTCGACCTTCTTGATCTGGTGCACGATCGGGATCTTCCAGACGGGCCCCGGGCCCTTCATCCCCTGGAAGCGCCCGAACTTGAAGCGCGCCAAGCGCTCGTAATCTCTGACGAAGTTCAGGATGGCCATTACCGCTGTCCTTCCCGTTGATCGACCCGCTCGACATGGAGCGTCAAGCCGGCGCTGCCAGTCACGCGTACGCTCTCGTCGGCCTCTGCGGTCTCGCCGGCGGGGAGGGTGGCACCCCAGAATTCGCCGGCAACGTGGACCTCGCCCTCGGGGTCGAGTCTCCGCGTGACCCGGCCGAGCTGGCCCACGATCGCGTCGCTGCGATAGGGACTCTGATAGCCCGGCGTCGTGGCCGCTCGACGCAGCTGCCAGGTGAGGACGCCGACCATCAATCCGGCTACCGCACCGACGCCGATGATGACTGCCCGGTTCACGCGAAACCTCGGTGAGTCCGGCAAGTCCGGTGATCCGAAGAACCCCACGAGGAAGAGGCCACCGAGGACCAGCGCGGCAACGCCGGCGATCCCGAAGAACCCGAATCCGGGCGCGTGCGCCTCTGCAACGAACAGGGCGAATGCGACCACGATCATGGCGACACCCGCCCAGGAGAACGGAAGCTGGCCCAACCCGGCGAAGCCGAGGACGAGCAACACGACCCCCACGACCCCGGGCACGACTGCTCCGAAATTGAGAATCTCGATCACCAGCGCGAGGCCACCAAGCGACAACAGCAGGAATGCGACCGTGGGATCCGAAAGGAACGCGAGGATCTCCTCGAACCAGTTGAAGTCCACGTGCCGCACCAGTGCGCCGTCGGTATTGACCGTCACGGTCGATCCGCGCACGGGGATCTCGCGCCCGTCGAGCTGCGTGAGCAGGTCGTCGAGGTCGAGGGCGACGAGATCGATGATGCCCAGCTCGAGCGCTTGCGCCGCCGAGTACGCCCTCGCCTCGAACACCGCGTCCTCGAGCGCGGCTTCGTTGCGTCCGCGTCGCTCGGCGATCGAGCGCAGCAACGCGGCGGCGTCTTCGTTCGCCTTGCGCCTCAGCGTCCGGGGAAGGTCCTCGCCTTGACCACCCACCACCGACGCAGCACCGATATTGGTAGCGGGCGCCATCGCGGCGACGCCTGCAGATGCGGCGACGAACGTTCCCGCGCTCGCAGCCCGGCTTCCCTCTGGCGCGACGTAGACGACAACCGGCACACGCGACGCGAAGATATCGCCCACCATGTCGCGCGTGGCGCTGACCAAGCCGCCAGGGGTGTCGAGGCGCACGACCACTAGCTCCACGCCGCCGTCAGCAGCGTCATCGAGTGCCCTCGAAAGGAAGCGCGAGGTGACCTTGTCGATGTTGCGGCCGAGCTCGACGACGACCACCTCGTTCCCGGCGCCGACGCCATTCGTAACCCTGGCCGAGCTCGGTGCGGCCCCGGTCGCGCCGACCAGCACCGGGACACCGAACGCCGCCAGTACCACGGCACGGCGCACCCGCACCATCGCGGATCTGCTGCCGTGATGCCGCAGGTCGACGACCACGACGAGCATCCCTTCGTCTCAGCCCTGCTATCCGTGACGGTAGTCCCGAACCGAAGCGCGGCCAGCCTCACTTGTTTGCGCCTCGGGCTCTCGCACCGTGAGCCTGGCCCGCGAGTGCTCAGGCGCGGCGATCGCCGACTGCAGGCCGAAGCGACAAGTGCTCATGGCTCGCGGCCGCGCTGGCGGCCGAGCAGACCGACTTTGCGAGCAGGCGGACGACTTCGCACCAACCGCATCGGTGAGATCGGCGAGACGATCTACAACGCCTGGTCCCAGCCGTGACCGACCATCAGCCGGAGCCGGCTTCGGCCGCGCATGACTGCGCGCGTCGTTCGTGCGGATCCGCGTGTTCGGAGACTGAGGGCCGCACGTCCCGGATGGCGGACCAGACTGGAGTTCGTGGAATAGGCCAACTGGTACCTCGAGGTTATGAAACTCTTCGAGCGGGAGGCCGCATCGATTGAGGCGGCCAGGATTGTGCCAGCGTGCCCGGGTTGGGATGCCCACGATCTGGTTGCGCATCAGGTGCATCAACTGTCGGGCGCGCGCGACGGCAGCTTCCCGGTACAGGATTCCGTGGACGCGATGGTTGCCGTCGAGGTGGATGAGCGACAGGCAGCGCGTGCTCGGCAGGATCAATAAACATCGGAGGGGGTGAGGGCACGACGCGATACCCCGGTCGCGGTGCTGATCGCTGAGTGGGATCGCCTCGCGGCGCAGGCGCCCGCCGCGGCGCTCTCGGCGCTGTTCCCTGACGTGGCGGTCCATCTTTTTGATCTGCTCGGAGCTGCTGGGAGCTCGGCGTATCGAGACCGCGCCTTTGTCGTTCCGGCGCTGCGTTTCTGGAGCGGTTTTGCCGGGGTGCGATTGCAACTGGCCGGACGAGGGCCGATTCGCCTTCACCTCCTCGTGACGTCGCCGGGCGAAGACGCGTCTATCGGGCCCACCTACGCACCCGTGGTGGTTGGCGGGACTCCTTTCGAGCTGTTGCGTGCGCTCGTCGGACGGCGCAGCGGCGATGGCGCCAACGCTTGCTCTCGCTAGCGCGACCGACCGGCACTTGGCGATGCCTCCGAGACTGCAGTCGGTGCCTCTGATGAGGTGCGTGTTCTGGGACACCACCCGAGGGCCGACCGCGCCCGGGCCACGTGTATTCCTCTCGCTCCGTCGCTGAGCTTCAGCGGTGGAGTGCTTCGTAGACCTTCGTGGCGTACGTCTCGAGAGCCACGTCGCACTCTCTGAGGCGCCGATGTGCATCCGCGCTGGGTTCCGTGCCAAGGACGTCACGCAGACGGATCGCTCGATACCAGCGACGGAGCCGCTCAAGGCTCTGCTCCTCCTCATCGAGTTCTGCCGCCGTGAACTTTGCCTTGGCGAATTCTTTGGCGATCTCGGCGAGATACCGATCGCACTCGACGATGAACTCGGCCCACTCGGCCTCACGTGCCTCGTTGTAGATCCTCTCCAGTTTCGGTGCTGCGCCCGCGTCGCCGACCACGTCGAGCACAAGCCCGTCGCCGCCGCCCGCCTCAGCGAGTTGGGTGGCGCGATGCAGTCCTTCGTCGAGCGCGCTAGACGCCGGAAGCAGCCAGGCAGATTGGCCGAGCGAAACGGCGCCGAGCCGGCGTAGCTCGCGCCAGACGCCCACACGTGCCCGAGACGGGGCTCCCGAGAGCCGGAAGACGACAACCCTCCACTTGACCGACACATCGGGGAGAGTAACAGTTGCTACATCAGCTGGGTAGCACTCGTCATCGGAGTTGGCGCATC
>JAPSGP010000370.1 GCA_031177445.1 Acidimicrobiia bacterium | reverse complement strand
CCGACACTGGTGAAGGTGCCGGCGGAGCAGGCGCCCCCGTTCGCGCCGCACGTCACCGTGGACGAGGCGCTGCGCACGTGCGAGCTCGCCACCGAGTGGGGCTTCGACGCGATCACCCCCGTCGAGGTGTCGGTGTTCCCGGACACCACCCTGAGTCGCGGCGACGTCCCGTCGTCGCTGTGGGAGAACACCGCCATGCGCACCCGGTTCGAGAAGGCCGCGCCTTCCGGGATGAGGAGGGCAGCGATGACCGCCGCGACCTGGATCGGGGCGAAGCGCAGCCCGTTCCGGCCGGTCTGGAACCGGGATCTCTTCCGCGCTGCGAAGCAGCGCGTGTCCGTACCGGTCTTCGCGGTCGGCGGGATCCGAACCGGCGCCGAGGCACGCCAGATCGTCGACGCGGGGCAGGCCGACCTGGTCGGGTTCGGGCGCCCGTTCTACGCCCAGGAAGACCTCGCCGAACAGATCCTCTTCGACGGCCATGCGCGCTGCCAGAGCTCGAACAAGTGCGTGCCCGCGCAGATGCTGGGCATGAAGGGCGTCTGCTACAACCCTGCGGTGACTCGGCAGGCGAGACGCCCGGTCGGCACGTGAGCCGCCATCAAGACCTCGTGCGGGCGGCCGCCACGATCCGGTCGGTGCAGGTGCACGGCCACGAGGTTGCGTATCGAACAGCCGGGGAGGGCCCGGTGGTCGTCCTCGTGCACGGGATCGCCGGGAGCTCGGCCACCTGGCAACCGTTGATCCCGTTGCTCGCCGAGCGGTGCACCGTCATCGCGCCCGACCTCCTCGGTCACGGCGAGTCGGCCAAGCCGCGCGGCGACTACAGCCTCGGCGCGTACGCGTCCGGCATCCGAGATCTGCTGGCCGTGCTCGATTACGGCCGCGCGACGTTCGTGGGCCACAGTCTCGGCGGCGGCATCGCAATGCAGCTCGCCTACCAGTTCCCCCAGACCTGTGAGCGGCTCGTGCTCGTGGCCAGCGGTGGGCTCGGGAAGGAGGTCGGCCTGCTCCTGCGCCTGTTCAGTGCGCCGGGTTCGGAATATGTGCTACCGCTCGTCCTGACTGCACGCCTCCATTCGCTCGCGGGATCGGTCGGCCGCGTGCTCGGGAAGCTCGGCCTCCGCGGCGACCCGCTCCTCGGCGAGATCTGGGCGAGCTACACCCGGCTCACCGACGCGCACGCGCAGCGGGCGTTCGTGCACACGATCCGGGCCGTGATCGACGTGCAAGGACAACGTGTCAGCGCACGCGACCGGCTGTACCTGGCGCGTGAGGTGCCGACCATGATCGTCTGGGGCGATCGCGACGGCGTCATCCCGGTCGCGCACGCACACGCAGCGCACGAGTTGATGCCCGGAAGCCGGCTCGAGATCGTCCACGGCGCCGGGCACTTCCTGCCGGTCGAGCGACCCGAGGTCCTCGACGCGCTGCTGCACGACTTCCTCGCCACCACCGAGCCGGCGTCGGTGTCTCCCGACCGCTGGCACGACGTCCTCGTCGCCGGGAACCGCCCAGCCTGAAACCCTGGTGCCCAGGGGGTGGCTGACCACTAGAATGGCACTATGTCCAGGCAAATGACCGCTACAGAGGTCAAGGCCAAGATCCTCGCCCTGCTCGACGAGGTCGCCGCGGGGGAAGAGGTCGAGATCACCAAGCACGGGCGCACGGTGGCGCGCCTCGTCCCTGCGACCGGCCCGAACGCGCTGCGGGGACGATTCCGAGGCGTGGCGATGTCGGCTGCCGACGACGAAGACCTCTTCGCGACCGGGGCCTCCTGGGACGTCGAGTGACGACGGTGCTCCTCGACTCACACGCCGTCCATTGGTGGTCGGCAGAACCCGAGCGCCTGAGCCCGCCGGCAGCCAGGGCGGTCGCCGAGGCCGACCAGCTCGCCGTCGCCGCGGTTTCGTGGTTCGAGTTGGCGTGGCTCGCGAGCCGCGAACGCATCGTGGTCGGCGTGCCGATTCGCTCTTGGCTCGAACAGCTCGCCGAGCAGGTTCGCACGATCGGCATCACGCCGGCGATCGCGGCGGGAGCGGTGTCGCTCCCGGCGTCGTTCCCCGGAGACCCCGCGGATCGACTGATCTACGCCACCGCAGTCGAGCATGGCTGGCGGTTGGTGACCAAGGATCGGCGACTTCGACGCCACCGCCATCCGCGGACCGTCACGATCTGGTAGCGACGCCGATGCGGTGGGCGTGCGTGATCTCGATGTTCGCCGCCACACTCGTGGTCAACGGGCCGGCGTTCGCCGGCGGAGAGGCGATCGTGCGCCCGGGCCTTCCCGCCCTCCATGCCGAACCCGACGTGCAGCGTGGTGGCCGCATCGTCGACGCCCAAGGGCGCGAGGTGCTCCTGCGCGGAGTCAACGTGAACGCGTACGCCGAGTACTGGAAAGGGACGCGGTTCGCGACCACGTTTCCGCTCGCGGGGCGCGACCCGCAGCGCATGGCGTCGATCGGATGGAACGCGGTGCGATTGCTGCTGTCGTGGTCCCGCGTCGAACCCCGTCCCGGGCGCTACGACGACGCCTACCTCGATCGGATCGCGCGTGCCGTCGATCGGCTCGCCGGCGTCGGCATCTACACCATTCTCGATCTCCATCAGGACGCGTGGGGACCGACGCTGGCGGCGGGTGCCGATGAACCGTGCGCGCCTTCCATGGAGCCGGCGCTCGGCTGGGACGGCGCCCCGGGGTGGGCGACGTTCGACGGCGGCGCCCCGCGCTGCGCGTCGGGCGGAGTGCGTGAGGTCAGCCCCGCCGTGATGGCGGCGTGGGACGCGTTCTTCGCCGATCGACGGGCGGGGGACGGCACGGGCATCCAGACGCGCTACGTCGAGATGCTCGGCCACGTCGCCGGCCGCTTCGCCCGCGAGCCCGCGGTCGCCGGCTATGACCTCATGAACGAGCCCAATGCGTTCGGCGCCGACGACGAGGCCGCACTGGCCGAGATGTACGGCCGAGCGATCACCGCCATCCGGCGCGCCGAACGGCGCGCCGGCGGCTTTCCTCACCTCGTCTTCTTCGAGCCGTCGGCAATTTGGTCGGCGATCGGGAGAGGGGCGCCGCCCGACTTCGACCGGGACGAGAACGTCGTCTACTCCCCGCATCCCTACTCAGGCGATCCCACGACCGGAGACTTCGTCGCCGTAGCCCGCGAGGAAGCGCGCGCCTTCGGCGGCGCGCCGATCCTGTTCGGGGAATGGGGCGGTGATCCCGATCGCGCCGGACCCGACGGCGACGGGTACTTCGTCGAGCACCAGCGCCGCCAGGACGAGTCGCAGGTTGGGGCGACCCTGTGGACGTGGCGCGAGAGCTGCGGCGATCCCCACAAGGTCCGCGACCGGCGCACCGGGGGCGAGCCCGAGGTCTGGGGCGAGTTCGAGGTCGACTGCGCCGACAACTCGGTGACCGGCGTCCGTGACGAGCTCGTCGCCGACCTCACTCGGGGCTACGTGCGCGCCGCGCCGGGAAGCCTCGAATCGACTTCTTACGATGAC
>JAPSGP010000369.1 GCA_031177445.1 Acidimicrobiia bacterium | reverse complement strand
GCTCGTCAACCAGCTCCACGTCGTCCTGGACGGTGACGCGACCTGGGCGACGTGGGTCCGGATCGCGGTGAACTACGCCGTGCCCTACACCGTCGCCAGCATCGGATTCCTCGCTGCGTGCCGTTCACCGAAGGTGTAGTCAGGCTGTGAATCCCGAGAGCTGGCCGATCCGGTAGAGGCCGAGCGTGTCGACCAGGCGGACGATCCCGTTGAACAGGGAGGCGGTCCAGGCCGCCTCCAGGAGCTCGTCATCGGTCCAGCCCAATTCGCGTAGATGATCGAAATCCTGGTCGGTGACGCGGAACGCCTCCTCGTCGATGCGATGGACCAAACGCAAGAGCGCTCGCAGCTTCTCGTCGACCGGGAGCTCCTCGATCGACCCGACACGAGCCGCGGCGATCACCTCCGGGCTGCCGCCGATCAGCTCGAGTAGGAAGAGATGCGCGTCGACGCAGTATCGGCATCCGGCGTCTCGTGCCACGACCGCCGCGATGAGCTCCTTGGTCTCTCGGCGTAGGACACCCTCGAAGAACATCGATCGATAGCCGTCCCAGAAGACCTGCTGAAAGCTCGGTCGCGTGCTCGTGAGCTGGAACACGTCAGGGACGAACCCCAGCCCGAAGTGTTCACGGATCGTGGCGTAGAGCTCGGCGGTCTCACCGGTGGCGGCGGACTCGGCGACGACGGGGAGGCGCACTTCGTCGCTCACGTCGGTCTCCTCCTCGACATTCCAGCTTCTCCTGCCATCGCGGCGTTCATGACGTCGTCGCGCGGCGGAACACACGCAGCGCGAGGCGCCAGGCAAGCGCCGTGAACAAGGCCAGTGCGGCCAGGCTGAGCGTTGCCTGCACCGGCGCGGCGCCGAAGCCCCAGATCTGTGCGAGGCCGGACTCCGCGGTGCCCATGAGCGCGTACCGAACGAGCGCGACTGCATGGGTCCACGGCAGGAAGTATGCGAGCCAGCGCACACCGGTCGGCAGCACCGCCAAGGGGTAGATGCCTCCGCACAACATGAACGGCGTCACCCCGATCGCAGGGATGAGGGGCCCGTACGCCTCTTGGCGCCCGACCCGATAGGCGAGCGCCTCGGCCAGGCCATACGTGCCGAGACCGAGCAGCGACACCGCACCGAACAGGAAGACCACTCGACTCGCCGAGGTGTCGAGCTCCGCCCCGTTGGCGGCAGCCAGCCCGATGATGATGACGACCTGGACCCAGCTGACTGTGAGCACCCCGAGCGCGTTCGCCAGGGGAATCGTGCGGCGCCGGATCGGCGCGACGAGGAAGTCGCGTAGCACACCGAAGTCCTTGTCGACGATCACGTTGATGCCGGCGAACATCGACGTGAAGGGCACGAGCAGCACGATCTGGCCGATCGCGGCGTACGTGTAGTAGTCGACGCCGGGTGCGAAATCGCCGAGCGCGTCCGCGAGGGCCGGCGCGACGATCAGCACCCAGAGCACGGGCGTGATGAGCTGCCCGATGATCCCGGGCACCGTCTTCGTCGCAACCCGAAGTCGTCGACCGTAGAGGGGCACCAGTCCCGTGGGCCGCTGACTCGATCGGTGGAAGTTGGCCGCGATCGCGGTCATCGGCCCAGTTCCTCGTCGAGCGGTCGACCGGTCCGGTGCGCAAACACGTCCGCGAGCGAGGTTCGGCGGAGCGTGGAGCCGATGATGCCGAGACCGTCCGACCGGATGGCCGCGATCTGTCGAGCCAGGTCGGCAGCGTCGTCGGACACCGCGATCGAGACGAGATCGCGCCGCACCAGGGGCGGGGACGCGCGTTGCAGAGTGATCCCGAGCTCCCGGGCCGCCGCGGTCGGATCACCGTCGATCTGGAGCTCGACCAGCTCGGCACCCAGCGTCTCGATGAGCTCGGCCGGCGAGCCCAGGGCGACGAGCTCGCCGCGGTTCATGATCGCGACCCGATCGCAGACGTCTTCGGCCTCTTCGAGGTAGTGGGTGCTGAGCACGATGGTGACGCCCTCTTCGCGTTGAAGTTGCCGGACGAGCGCCCAGATCTCGTCTCGCACGCTCGGATCGAGCCCGACCGTCGGCTCGTCGAGGAACAGCACCCGCGGGTTCGCAAGCAACGCGCGACCGAGCTCGAGGCGCCGGCGCATGCCCCCGCTGTACGTGCGAACGTTGTCGTCCGCGCGCTGGTCCAGATCCATGAGCGCGAGCAGCGCGTCGATGCGCTGCTCCGCGTCGCGCCGCGCCAGGTTCCAGAGGCGGGCGTGCAGTCGCAGGTTCTCGCGACCGGAGAACTCGTTGTCGAGCACGCTGTCCTGGAACGCCACGCCGATCGCCCGCCGGACGCCGAGCGGAAACGCCACGACGTCATGGCCGGCGACGAACGCGCGCCCCCTCGTCGGCTCCACGAGCGTCGTCAGCACGCCGAACGTCGTGGTCTTGCCCGCTCCGTTGGGTCCGAGTAGTCCGAAGATCTCGCCATCGGCGACCTCGAAGCTGATCCCACGCACTGCTTCGACTCCGCCGGGATAGATCTTGTGCATTCCATCGACGATCACCGGTGGTGCCGCCACGCCCGGGAGCGGTACCCGGCGGGCTGCGATCTCGACACTCACGCCGTGACCCCCTTGGTGCTTGCGGCCTAGCTACCTGAGAGATAGTATCTTGATACTCGTATCTGTCAACTCGTATTCTCTAGCTAGGTGTTTCGACGTGAGAGAGACGCGCAGCTACGGCCACTTCTGCATGCTGGCGAGAGCGCTCGAACGGCTCGGCGACCGCTGGACGCTGCTGATCGTGCGCGATCTTCTCGTCGGCCGCCGCCGGTTCACCGACCTCATGGCTCGCCTCGGCGGCATCACCCCGAAAACGCTCTCGTCACGACTTCGGGACCTCGAGGCGCAGGGGATCGTGCACGCGGATCGGGAGACGGGGCGGCGTGAAGTGTGGTACCAGCTGACGCCAAGTGGCCGCGAGCTCGGGCCCGTCGTCGAGGAGCTGACGCTCTGGGGCTTTCGCAACGCCCGTCGGCCGCGCGCACCCGGTGAGCCGCTGCATCCCGAACACCTTCTCCAAGCGCTGCGAGTCGTGCTCGGGCGCTCCGTACCGGCGCGACCGGTGCGCTGGTGCTTTCGTTTCACAGACGACGCCGCCTACTCCATCGAGTGCGACGGCCGGCGCTGGTCGCTGATTCCGTCAGACACGCCGGACGCGGACGTGGTCGTCACTGCGAGCTCGGATGCGTGGGCGCAGTACCTCACGACGGCCCCGTCCGACCGTCCCGCCAAACCGACCGGCATCAGTTTCGACGGAACACGCCGCGCAGTGCACTCGTTCCAGCGAGACGTCGCCCGGTTCCCGAACGGCGCCGATCCCGTCCGCTGAATCGGACGCGTCGCTCAGGCGCGGGCGGGTCGGTGCTGGGTGCCACGACCGAAGGTGACGGCCACCCCGACCCCAGGCTCCCGAACAACGAAGCGATGCCAGACGCCGCGGGGCACGACCGCGCTGAGCCCGGGTGTCAGCTCGAACAAGCGGT
>JAPSGP010000104.1 GCA_031177445.1 Acidimicrobiia bacterium | reverse complement strand
TCGGCCCCCATCTCGACCAGGAGCTGGGGGCCGAGATCGTAAAGGTCGAGCCGCCGGGCGGCGATCCCATGCGGGTGTTCCCGACCCTGTTCGCGGTCCTGAACGTGGGCAAGCGGAGCGCGGCCGTCGATCTGAAGAAGGACGCCGGGCGGGCCGCGGTGCTCGAGCTCGCGGCCGCCGCCGACGTCGTCGTCGAGGGCTTTCGCCCGGGGGTGGTGGGCAAGCTCGGCCTCGACTACGACGCTGTCCTGCCGCGCAACCCGTCGATCGTCTACTGCTCGATCTCGGGCTACGGCCAAGAGGGCCCGCTCCGAGCGCTGCCCGGTCACGACCTGAACTACCAGGCGTGGGCGGGGGCGCTCGAGCCGCGCTCGGAGGACGGTGAACCCGAGGCCGGCCGGCTGCCGATCGCCGACCTCGCCGCCGGCGGGTACGCGGCGATGGCGATCTGCGCCGCGCTGGTGCGCCGGGCGAGCACGGGCGAGGGCGAGTGCATCGACGTGTCGATGACCGACCTCATCGCGACGTGGACCGGTGCCGTCCCGCCGCTCACGCTTCCCGGCGGACAGAAGCTGCACGGGAGCGTGCCCGGCTATGGGACGTTCGCGACCGCCGACGGAGGGTGGATCGGGCTGGGCGTGATCAGCGAGGACCACTTCTGGTCGGCGCTGGCGCGCGCGCTGGGTCTCGACGACGCCGCGTCACTGTCGTTCCCGGAGCGGCTGGAGCTGACCGATCGCCTGAACGACCGCGTCGCCGAGGCGATCGGTCGCCGCAAGCGCGACGAGCTCGTCGCCGAGCTCATGGGGGCCGGGGTGCCGGCGTCGCCGGTGCTGTCGCAAGCCGAGATGCTGGCGGCCGAGCACTTCCGGAAGCGCGGCACGGTGGTCGACGACGACGCGGGCGAACCGCTCATGGGCCATCCGCTCCGCTACGCTCGGCACCCGGCGCGCAGCTCGCGCGACGTCCCGCCGCTCGTCGAGGGGCCGGAGCGGCTCCCTCGGTGGGAGGAGCGCAGGCCCCCGGCTCCGCGCTGAGGCCTGTGGCAGGCTGAGCTCGTGCCCCCGCCGATCACGCCCGCGCGCTACGACGAGGACGTGGCGAAGTTCATGCAGGGGGCCGACGAGAAGTTGACCGGTCTGCCGGCGTATCTCGGGATCCGCACGGTCGAGGTCGGCCCGGGGCGCATGGTGGCCGAGCTCGAGATACGGCCCGAGCTGCTGAACCCCTTCGGGTCGGCGCACGGCGGCGTGATCGCGGGACTCGTCGACCACGTGCTCGGCGCAGTGCTGTACCCGGTGATCGAACGGGGCCAGTGGGCAGCCACCACGGAGTTCAAGATCAACCTGTTGAGCGCGGTGCGGGGCGGCACATTACGGGCCGAGGCCAACATCGTGGCCATGAGCAAGCGCACCGCGGTCGTCCAGGTCGAGGTGACGAACGACGGTCGCCCCGCCGGTCTGGCACAGGGAACGGTCCTGATCCCCGAGGCCCGCTCGTAGCAAGCGGTGCGATCTGATTCTGGCCGAGCCGTGCTCGCGGCGGGCGGCGTCCTGGCATACGGGGCCGCCACTCACCGCGCGATTCCGGCCGGGGCGCAGCTGCCAGCCAACCTCGGCGCGGCCGCGGCTCTCGTCCTCGTCGCACGCCGTTGGGGGCGATCGTGGTCGGACCTGGGCCTCGACCCGGATGACGCGCGGCGAGGCGTCGCCGTCGGTGCCGCCACGATCCCGCTGATCGCGGGTGCGCTGGCCGCGGCGGCCGCGATCCCGACGCTGCGCCCCTACTTCCAGGACGATCGGGTCGTCGACGCGTCCCCGGCCGAGGCGGCGCGTCACCTCCTGGTGCGGGTACCGCTGGCCACCGCGCTCGCGGAGGAAGTGCTGTTCCGAGGGGCGCTGTTCGCACTGTTCGGCGCGGGCGCGGGGCGAACGCGTGCGGTGGCGTCGACGTCGCTCGCTTTCGGCATCTGGCATGTGCTGCCGGCGCTGGAGTCGCACCGCAGCAACCCGGGCGCGGCGGAAGCGGCGGCACCCCTGGGCGGTCCTGGCGCCGTGATCGCAGGCACGGTGGTGGCGACCGCGGCTGCCGGCGCCGCGTTCGCCTGGCTCCGCTTGCGCGCCCGTAGCGTGGTCGCGCCCGTCATTGCCCACGCCGCCCTGAACTCCCTCGCCTTCCTCGCAACCCGCCGCGTCGCGCGAGCCCGAACCAGATCGATGCGCATCTGAACCGGAAGAGCCCGGTTCAGATGCGCGTCAAGGATCGGAGTCGCCGGGGATGGATGCGCCGCCGCCGGCGGCGAGCTGGCGCTCGGCGGCGGTGGCGATCAGCTGGACAAGCTGGGAGTTGGCGTCGACGCCCTCGCCGCGCAGCTGGTCCATCGCTTCCTCGACGATCGCGGTAGCGAGGCTCTTGCCGGTGGCGCCGTGCTCCTTGATCCAGGTGGTGCGCTGCAACTCTTCCTGCTCCAGCCACCGAGCGATGCGCCCGAGCTGCTCATCGGATGCGTCGATCCCGAGGGCAGCAAGAAAGAAGGGGAGTAGGTCGGCGCGATAGTCGTGCCCGCTGGCGGCGAACTGCCCGGGCACCACGTTGGCCGAGTTCTTCATGTCGACGAGCACCTGGAAGAACGTCGTCGTCGGCACCCAGCGCATGGCTCTCGGCACGGTGGGCGGCCGCTCGTCAGGTGCGCAGAGCCATTCGGGCGCCTGCACGAACAGCTCGGGGCCGAACAGCGCCACGCCGTCGTTGTGGTGAGTGATCATGACGTACCGGATCTGGTCCCGCGCCGCCGGATCGACCGCGTGCCACTCGTCGATGCTGCTGAAGACACCGACGAGTGCGGGATCGACGTCCGGGCGGTCGTCGTACAGGACCTGTTCCTTCCACTTGCTGAAGTGGGGGGTGCCGATCCAGATCGAGCGATCCACGCCGGTCTCGACGAGCCCAGCGGTGCCCCGGTCGACGAATGCATCCTGACTCGACCACGCGCCCAGGCTCTCTCCGAACAGCACGAGCTTCGGGCGGCGTTCGGGCGGGAACGGCTGCAGCCGCTGATGGATCGCATCGAGGAGCAGGCGGGCCTGCTTCCGGCCGGCTTCGACGCGATCGAGGGAAAGCACGGACGGCCGGGCGGCGTACTGCATCGCGATCGACGCGCAGTTTCCCCGGGTGAGCACCTCGAGCGCGTTGATCGCCGCGTAGTTGACGTACCCGGTGCCGGTGGGGGAGTCGATCAGGATCCATTGGCGCTCGAACGCCTGAGTCCGGTCGAGCTCGTCGAGGACGAGCGCCACCCGCGCCTCTTCCGTCGCCGCGCTTTCGAGGCCGACGTACGCGCGGATCGGCGGCGTCGCCCCGCGCTCGTCGAGCAGCTCGTTGATCCGGGCCGCCGGCGTCACCGTCCACACGAATCGCCGGCCTTGCCGGGACAGGGTGTCGAAGCCAACCTTGCTGTCGAAGCTGCCCGAGACGAGAGGGTTCGGCGGGGGGATGTCGAACGCGGACTCGACCGACTCCTCCTTGCTCTCGATGCGATGGAAGGTCCGATCGATGAGGGCGCGGGTCGAGGCGCCGATCGCGGTGAGCGCAACTGCATGGCCGACGGGCCGCAGGATCTCGTCGTCGACCGGGAGCACTCGCGCCGCGGCCCGGGCGACGGCGTCGGCGAGGGCGCGCTCGCCGAAACTGATGCCCGAGAACGCCAGCGACATGGCGATACCGATGCCGAGGGCTTCGCCCGGCTTCACCGTCGCGTCGCTGGGGGGGAGGTCGGCGTCGAGCCGCTCGCGTCGACGGCGCATGAGCTCGCCCCCGGCTGCGAACAAGCTCGTCACCGGGATGACCGCAGGGAGTCGCCGCCGGCGCTCCGGTGTTCGAGCTGCCAGCTCCTGGAGGCCGCCGATGACGGTCGCTGCGGTCCCCGTCACCGCGAGCCAGAACCCGCCGGTGCGCGCCGTCGACCGGGTCAGACGCTCGCGATGGCGCTGGGAGAAAAGGCGTTGGATGGCGACGCCGGCACCGATGGCGGCGACGTCGGCGACGAGCGTGGCGCGGCTCCAGGCCGCCTCGTCGTCGGTCTCGCGGCGTTCACGACCGATCGCCACGTGCGCCACCGCCTGGAGTGAGTCCTGCACGAGGGACACGAGCGCGTGATTGGCCGCGATCGAGAACCCGGTGACGACGGCCTGGTCGATCGTCGCGCGCGGCATGAGCGTCCGCTGGAACGTCAGTGGCACATTGGCTCCGGCGACGAGCAGGCCCGCCTGATCCGCGCGATGGCCGAGCGAACGCGAGCGGCGAGGGCGAGCCATGGCGGATCGGGAGCCTACGCGTAACCCCGTGGCGCAGATTCGTGGTCGGGTCCGCGAGGCGGGTGTGGCTTCGACCGGGCTGATCTGAAGCTCACTTGAAGTTAAGAAGAACGGGTCTCTAGACTTGGGGTCGTGTCGCAGGATGTGCTCAGCATCGGGGAGGTGAGCGACCGAACCGACGTCGCGCCGTCGGCTTTGCGCTTCTACGAATCCGAGGGGCTGATCCACGCGACCCGTAGTGACGGCGGTCAGCGCCGGTATCACCGTGACGTGCTGCGCCGCGTGTCGTTCATCCGGGTAGCCCAGCGCGTCGGCCTCAGCCTGGGCGAGATCCGGGAGGCGATGGCCTCGCTGCCCGAATCCCGCACGCCCAACAAGGAGGACTGGGCAAAGCTCTCGCGCTCGTGGCGTCCGCGTCTTGACGAGCAGATCGCGCTCCTCGAACGCCTGCGCGACCGGCTCGACGGCTGCATCGGCTGCGGGTGCCTGTCGCTTCGGGTCTGCGCCCTTGTCAACCCGGGTGACGAGGCCTCGGCGTCGGGCGCCGGTCCTCGCTACCTACTGGGGGAACCACCCGAGCGCTGAGGCTTCCCGGGCGTGGCCGGTCACGGCCGGTCGGGTGAGGCAGACTCGTTCACCCTCATACTGCATCGGCAGCTCGAAGCACCGGTCCGGGCTCGATTGGGAGGTCCCGTGAAAGTCGCCGACGAGATCGCGGGACTACCGCCCGACCAGGACTCGGGCGAGCCGGAGGAGCCCGACCGCGGCGCGCCTCGGAGCTGGGCTCGCGTCGCCGCGCTCGTCGCCGCGATGTGCTTCCTCGCTGGGGTCATCGGATGGTGGATCGGACAGACCGAGGATCCGTCGTTCAGTGAGGTCGACGTCGGCTTCCTCGACGACATGTCGAGGCACCACGACGGCGCCATCAACCTGGGCTTCGCCTACCTCGGGTCCGAGAGCGATGCGGTCGTCGGGCACTTCGCCCGGGAGATCGTCACGACGCAGTCGCAGGAGGTCGCGATCATGAACGGCCTGCTCGGCGAGGCGGGCGCGGCCGGCGCTCCCGACGACGGCGTCGTCATGGACTGGATGGGCGCGCCCGTGCCAGTCGCGAGGATGCCGGGCATGCCGACGACCGCCGACCTCGATGCGCTGCGCTCAGCGCGCGCGTTGGAGGCGGACGATCGGTTCACCCGGCTGATGATCGAGCACCACGCCGCCGGCGTGGAGATGGCCGACTACGAGGCCCGCAACGGCGACAACGCCACCGTGACGCGGCTCGCGGCGGCGATGTCGCGCATCCAGCGCACCGAGATCGCCGAGCTCAACGGTCGGCGAGCGGCGCTCGGGCTCGAGCGGATCGACGTCCAGCTGGGCACCGCGCACGGCTACGGGGAGTGATCACACGTCGTCAGTGCGTGAGGAGCGCGATCACGTCGTCGACGGCGGCGTCGGCCCAGGCGAGGATGGTTGCGTCGGGTGTGCCGCCGAGCGGGTGCGGGAACACCGCGATGCGTGCGTCCGGCAGCCCGAAGCCGGCGGCGACGCGACGGGTGAGGTCACAGAACCCGGTCGTCGTGGCCACCACGGTGGGCACGCGGCGGTGCTCGAGCTGCACCGTGTCGTGCACGCTCCACGACGTGCAGCTGCCGCAGTCGGCCGACCCGGTGAGCACGACGTCGCACTCCTCGGTCAAGCGCGCCATCACCGCGTCGGTGCACGGTGTGGCCGCGTTGGCGCCCGGTCCCTTCGCGGTGACGATCGCGAGCGAGGCGCCGGTGCGAGCGGCGAGCTGATCGCCGAGACGGTGCAGCAGCAGCCCGGCGTTCGGCTTCCCGTTGTCGAGGACGCCGATGCGCGTGCCGGTCAACACGTGGGGGGACGGCGCCAGGCTGACCGGTGCGGGGCCGACCTCGCCGTCGGGGGCGTACACGCGGGTCGTCACCTCAGCCCTCCACCGGGAGCGTGACCGAGCTCGTCATCCCCCAGCTGGGGACGATGCAGCTGTGCTTGCCCGCGCCTCCGGTCACGAGGACGCGGATGTTGTCGGGGTGGCCGGTCATGGGCAGCGGGTCGTCGTCGGGCACCGATTCCATCCACGGCATCCACGCCCGACTCTCGAATGCCCGCCGGAACTCGCCCGCCGGGCGGCGCGCCCGCTGGTAGAGATAGAGCGCGACGTCGTCCCGGCTCCAGCCGGCGGCCGCGATCGTCGCGGCGTGCTCGGGCCCGAGGAGCACGAAGTACTCGCCCATGGCGATGGGGGCGTTGTTCTGGCCGAACGTCGCCATCACGGTGGCGCACTTGTCGAGGATCGGGCCCGGCGTGCCGCTCTCCATGTCGTGCACGTTGTGCGGGTTCTCCCCACAGTGGATCGTGATGGCCGAAGGGGCGTCGACGCCGCGCGAGCGCGGGTATGCCTCCCAGGGGCTGGCCGCGAGGTTCTCGGCGATGCAGTACGAGAACTTGGACGGTTGACCGTGCTGGGCGGCGTCGCCGTCGCCCGGCCGGGCACCGGCCACATGGAGCAGGAGGAGTCGAACGGCTCGACCGACCGTGGCGTTCGCCCGGGTTCCGGGCCCGAAGACGCCGATGCCGGCGTTGAACCCGGCGCGCTCGACGACCTTGCCGTGTACGACGAGCAGCGGAGCGACCGGATGGGTGGTCGCATTCACCCCTCGCAGGTTGAGGGCGGGCTGGGCGAGCGCTCGGGCCGCGGTGACGAGCACCGGCATCACCGCGGGTGTGCAGCCGGCGAGCACGGCGTTGATCGCAACCAGGCGTCGGGTCGCCTGGCCGAAGCGCGGCGGCAGAACACCCAGGATCTCCTCCGGGTCGCCGTCGGTGTGGGCGAGCATCGCGTCGACCCGGTCGGGCGTGGGCGGGACCAGCGGGAGGCCGTCGCCCCACCCTCGGGACTCGTACAGCTCGAGCAGCGCCTCGGGTGACGACTGCGGCAGCTCCAGCAGCCCCGGCTCGGCGCTGCGGGTGCCGGCCCCGGTCCCGAACTCTATCGACATGTCGATGCCAGGACTCTAGTATTTCGACAGTCAGGTGTCCATGCAGTCAAGGTGTCGTCCGGGGAGGAACGCCGGTGCCCCAGGGGTCCGCACCCACGGCGCGGGTCGTGCGCGTGCTCGAGGCGCTGCGCGGGCGGGCCGGCGAGGGAAGGCGCTACGCCGAGCTCGCCGGCGACGCCGGTGTGAGCCAGGCCACCTGCCATGCGATCCTGACCACCCTGGCCGGCGCCGGCTACGTCGTGCGGGACCCGGCCTCGAAGTCCTATCGACTCGGGCCGGCGGTCGTCGGCCTGGGCGAGGCGGCGGCGCGCTCGTTCCCCGAGATCGGGGCGGCCCGCGCCGAGCTGGAGCGCCTCGCCGCGCGGACCGGCCTGCACTGGTCGGTCGGCAAGGTCATCGGCGACACGATCACGATCGTGGCGGTGGCCGCGGACGCGCCCGGGAACGAGCCGATCCGGCCCGGGACCAGGCTCCCGTTCGCGCCGCCGTTCGGCGCGATCCACGTGGCGTGGTCGCCGGCGTCGACCGTCGCGCGGTGGATCGCGCGCGCCCCCGGGAACACCTTCGACGAGCCCGAGCTCCGCGCGGTGCTCCGGGACCACCGACGAAGTCGTTTCGCGGTTGCGCCCTACACGCCGGCGTCGGTACAGCTGCGCGAGCTGCTGGGCGAGCTCGCGACGGACGCGGTGTCCGACGACGTCCGCGAGCGCACGTTCGGCTTGCTCGCGGCGATCGACCGGCTCGACTACACGAGCCACGAGCTCGGCAACGGCCGCGCGCTGGCGGTGAACTCGATCACGGCGCCCGTGTTCGACCAGAACGGTGCGGTGTCGTTCGCCGTCGCGCTCCACGTCGCGTCGCCCGAGGTCCAGACCGAGCGGGTGCGGACGCTCGCCCGCGAGCTCGTGCAGTCCGTCGATCGGGTGACGGACTCGATCGGCGGCCGTGTCCCCACTGAAGGAGGCTCCAGATGAGCATCAGCACGCCGGACCAGGTGACGATCTCCATCCGGCTGCCCACCGGGCGCCCGGCCGATGCGGTTGGGGCACCGG
>JAPSGP010000103.1 GCA_031177445.1 Acidimicrobiia bacterium | reverse complement strand
TGCCGGTCGTCGCCTTCGGCCCCCCGCCGGAGATGCCGGTCGTCGTCGTCCCGACGCCGACGCCGAGCGGATCCGTCTCCGATCCGCTCGGTGTACCCGGGTCGCCGTCGCAAGCTCCGGCTCCTGCTCCGGCGGTCGGCAAAGCCGCCGCCTCCGCGACCTGAGGGCGCGTCGAGTGCACCTCGAGCTCTCGCCCGAGCAGCGCGCGCTCCAAGCCGAGGTTCGCAGCTACTTCGCGTCCTTGATGACGCCCGAGCGCAGGGCGAGCCTCGGGGCGATGGAGGCCGGCGGTGAGGCGTACCGCGATGTCGTGCGGCAGATGGGCAAGGACGGCTGGCTCGGGGTGGGCTGGCCCAAGGAGTACGGCGGGCAGGGCCGCACGCCGCTCGAGCAACTGATCTTCTACGACGAAGCGCAGCGAGCGGCCGTGCCGATGCCGCTCGTCACGCTGAACACGGTGGGTCCGACGCTCATGCGCTTCGGCTCCGAGGAGCAGAAGGCCGACTTCCTCCCGAAGATCCTGGCCGGTGAGCTGCACTTCGCGATCGGCTACACCGAGCCCGGAGCCGGCACCGATCTCGCGTCGCTCCGCACTCGCGCCGTGCGCGACGGCGACAAGTACGTGGTGAACGGCCAGAAGGTCTTCACGACCGGCGGCCACGACGCCGACTGGATCTGGCTGGCGTGCCGGACCGATCCCGACGCGCCCAAGCACAAGGGCATCTCGATCCTGCTGCTCGACACGTCGCTCCCCGGGTTCAAGCACACGCCGATCCACCTTCTGGGTGGCGGCTTCACCAACGTGACGTACTACGAGGACGTGCGGGTACCGGTGACCTCCCTCGTCGGTAACGAGAACGAGGGCTGGAAGATGATCACGACCCAGCTCAACCACGAGCGGGTCGCGCTCGCGCCCGCGGGACAGACCGATCGTCACCTGCGCTCGGTGCTGCGTTGGGCGCAGGAGACGCGTCTGGCCGACGGCACGCGCGTCATCGACCAGGAATGGGTGCGCGTCGTGCTGGCGCGCGTCTACGCCAAGGTCGACGCGTTGAAGCTGACGAACTGGCGGGTGGCGGTCGCACTCACCGACGGCGACCTCAATCCCGCGGACGCGTCGGCGATGAAGGTGCTCGGCACCGAGCTCCGGGTGGAGTCGTTGCGCGCGTTGATGGACGTCGTCGGATCGGCCGCCTACCTCGGCGGGGGGAGCGAGGGCGCGGCGTTGCACGGCGAGCTCGAGCAGGCCTATCGCCACGCGCCGGTCGGCACGTTCGGTGGCGGGGTCAACGAGGTGCAGCGGGAGATCGTGGCGCTCGCGGGCCTGGGGATGCCGCGGGCACCGAGATGAGGAGCGGAAAGCGATGAGCAAGACACTCGACGGCTTCGGCGCGCTGGTCACCGGCGGCGGCAGCGGGATCGGCCTGGCGTGCGCGGAGGCGCTCGCCGCCGACGGCGCATCGATCACGATCTGCGGCCGCACCAAGGAGCGCCTCGAGTCCGCGGCCGAGTCCATCGGTGCGCGTTGGATCGTCGCCGACGTGACCGACGAGGAGCAGGTGCGGTCAGCGGTCGCAGCCGCGTCCGAACCCACCGGCGGACTCGACGCCGTGGTCGCGTGCGCGGGCGGTTCGATGCACATGGGTCCGATCACGAGCAGCCCGCTCGATCAGTGGCGGGCGACGGTCGAGCTCAACGTGATCGGCACCTTCCTGACGCTCAAGCACTCGGCGCCGGTCATGGCGCGGGGGCGGGGCGGATCGTTCGTAGGGGTGTCGTCGATCGCCGGCACCGCCACGCACCGCTACCTCAGCGCCTACTGCGTCGGGAAGGCGGGAATCGACATGTTGGTGCGCGTGGCCGCCGACGAGCTCGGTCCTTCGAACATTCGAGTGAACTCCGTGCAGCCTGGTCTGGTCGAGACCGAGATGGTCGGCGGGATCTTCGCGAGCGATGTGGTGCTCGACGACTACCTCGCGCAGATGCCGCTCGGGCGCGCCGGCAGGCCGGACGACATCGCTGGGCTCGTCCGCTTCCTGGCCGGCCCCGAGTCGACCTGGATCACGGGCCAGACGATCGGGATAGACGGCGGCCACCACCTCCGGCGCGGGCCCGACTACACGCCGTTCGCCGAGCCCCTGTTCGGCGCCGACGCGCTGCGAGGGCTGGTGCCCGACGAGCCGGGTGCGTCGTCGTGAATGTCGACGGCACGGTCGCGGTCGTCACCGGCGGGGCCAGCGGGATCGGGCGATCGACTGCGCTGGAGCTGGCCCGCGCCGGGGCCGACGTGGTGATCGCCGATATCCACGACGACCGCGCCGTCGACGTCGTCCGCGAGATCGAGGCGCTGGGTCGCCGCGCGCTGGCCGTGCACTGTGACGTGACCAAGGACGCCGACGTCGAGGCCCTCGCCGCGGCCGCGTTCGACGCGTTCGAGCGTGTCGACATCCTCATGAACAACGCCGGCGTCCCCGTCCTCGGGCCGCCCGAGCGCGTGTCGATGGAGGACTGGGACTGGATCCTGCAGGTGAACCTGTACGGCCCGATCCGCGGTGTGCGCGCCTTCGTGCCCGCGATGATCGACCGCGGCTCGGGCTATGTCGTCAACACGGTGTCGGTGGCCGGCCTGTACGCCTACTCGTGGGACTCGGTGCCGTACATCACGTCGAAGTTCGGCGCGTTCGGGTTCACCGAGGGCCTCGCGCTGTATCTGCGACCGCAGGGGATCGGTGTCTCCGCGGTGTGCCCCGGACTGGTCGAATCGAACTTCGGCGAGCACGTCCGCTTCGCCGCGGTCGACGATCCCACCGGCTGGATCGCGCCGATGGTCGACTTCCGGCCCATTGGCTCCGACGAGGTGGGGCCCGTCGTCGTCAATGCCATCCGCGAGGAGCGCTTTCTCGTGCTGCCGCACCCCGAGTTCGCCGACATGCTCAGGACCCGCGGGCAGGACCTCGACGCCGCCGTCGCCGCCCAGATCGCCAAGCTCCCGCCCCCGCCGCCGAGGAAGGCGACGGACTAGCGCGCCAGGTCGGTCAGGACGGCGCGTCCCAGGTACTTGGCGGACTCGAGCTCGTCGAAGATCGCCGGCAGCTCGGTCAACGGACCGGTGCGCGACACGTGACTCGTCACCTTTCCCGTCTCGGCCAGGTGCACGAGCTCGCGCATGTCCTCGACCGTGCCCACGACCGACGGGACGATCGTGACTCCGCTGAAGAGGAACGCGAACGGATTGAGCTGGAAATTGCCGTCGCTGGTCGCGGGAATCCCGACGCACACCATGAGGCCACGCGGCCCGAGCAGCTGGAAGCCCAGGTCGTAGCCCGCCACCCTTGCTGCGAACACGAGGCTCGCGTCGACGCCGCCGAGTTCGGTGCGCACCGCATCGAGGGCCTCACTGGCCTCGAATGCCCGCGTCGCGCCGAGCGAGCGCACGAATTCGAGGCGATCGGCGCCGACGTCGACGCCCACGACCTCGTAGCCGAACGCGGTCGCGAGCTGCACCGCGTAGTGCCCGAGCCCGCCGGCGGCGCCGACCACCGCGATCGGGCGGCCCGGGACGATGCCGTGCTGCACGAGCTTCTTGACGGCGCTGTAAGCCGTGAGGCCCCCGCACGCCAGCGGCGCCTCCTCGTCGCCGAGCGTGTCCGGCAGCGTCACCACGGCCGGGGCCCATACCGCCATGCGCTCCGCGAACGTGCCCATGAGCACCCGGCTCTGCGCGCACAGGCGTGGGTGTCCGGCGAGGCAGTGGCGGCACGCGCCGCACCAATACGCGCCACCGACACCGCCCAAACCGAGGATCACCCGATCACCGATGGCGGCGAACCGTTCGGCGCCCGCCCCGACGGCCTCCACGACGCCGATGCCCTCGTGACCGAGCGGGCCCGCCGCCGGGATCCCCGCCCAGTCGCCCCGGGCGAGGTGGAGGTCGGAGTGGCACACACCAGCGGCGTTCATGCGCACGAGCACCTCGCCCGCGGCGGGCTCCGGGTCCGGGACTTCGGCGATGCGGAGGTCACCCTGTTCGAGTCGTGCTGCGAGCATGAAGCGATCCTTCCAGGCTCCGCGGACCGCTGTCTATGACCGACCTCGTCCTGATCAGGAGAACGCAGGGATGACGTGCTCGCCCAAGAGCTCGATCGACTGCATGACTTTGGTGTGCGGGATCTTGTACGGGTTCACCAGGCACAACAGGAGGTCGCAGCCCGCGGCCTCGTAGCGCTTGGCGATCTCGATGCAGCGCTCGGGCCCGCCGACGACCGCTGATCCGCTGTCGCGGAGAAACTCGAAGTTCAGATGGTCGAGCGCGCCTTCCTTGTCGTGCTTGGCGGTTTCGGCGGTGTAGGCGTAGGTGTCGAGCCGACCGCTCTTCTCCTCGAGCCAGTCGGCGACCGACCCGATGAGGCGCGCCCCCGATTTCACGTACCACGGGAACGACTCCTCGGCGTCGGCGAAAGCCTCTGCGTCGGTCGGGGCGCAGTGCACCATCGTGAACGTCGCCGCCTGGTCGTTCACGAACTTGCCCGCGGGCTCGGTGCACTCGGACAGACCCTGGCGGTACAGGTCGAGGCGATGGGTGAGGTCCTCCGGCGGTACGCCGACGGTGAACGAGCACAGCCCGACGCCGTGTCGGCCCATCTCGCGGTGACCGTCGGGGCTGCTGGTCGCGCCCCAGATCGGGGGATGCGGCTGCTGCAGCGGCTTCGGCTGCACCCGGCGGGGCGCGCCCATGCGCCAGTACTTCCCGTCCGCTTGGTAGTACTCGTTCGTCCACGCGTTCACGATGTGCTCCAGCGCCTCGGACCACATCTCGCGGGTCGCGTGCGGGTCGATGTCGAAGCCTTCGAGCTCGAGCCGGGTCGATGAGCGCCCGGTGCCGAACTCGACCCGGCCGTCGGAGAGGAGATCGAGCACCGCCGCCGACTCCGCGCTGCGGATCGGGTGGTTGTACGGCTGGGGGAGCAGGCGGACGCCGTAGCCGATCCGCATGGTGGAGGTGCGGGCCGCGATCGCGCCGTACAGGATTTCGGGGTTCGAACAGTGCGAGTACTCCTCGAGGAAGTGGTGCTCGACCGTCCAGAAGGAGTGGAAGCCCGCCTGCTCGCCCAGAACAGCCTGCTCGAGCGTGTTCTTGTACGCGTCGTACTCGGACTTGTCGGTCCAGGGCCTCGCCACCGGGATCTCGTAGAACAGCGCGAACTTCATCGGGCGGTCTCCTCCATGTGTCCTCGAGGTGTGCTCACGCGCGGAACCCGCGCACGAGGTGGTCTTCGACGTACTTCCGGACTTGCTCGGGATTCGTGTGGTCGAACGTGACCGACGGGACGGTCACGAGCGAGATCAGGATGCGCATGATCCACTCCGCCGCCTGGCGGAGCTCGAGGTCGCGGCGAACCTCGCCCCGCTCCCGTGCTTCGGCGAGGAACGGGACCCAGAAGTCGATCCAGCGGTTCAGCGTGCGGTCCGCCTGCGCCAGACGCAGCGCGGCCAGCTCGGGCTCGTCGGCGCGGGCGCGCAGCCCGAGCGACAGCTCGTCGTCGATGTGTTCGCGGATGAAGGCGGCGGCTTCCGCGACCTTCGCCGACAGGGAGCGCTTGCGCCGGATCGAGGGCTCGGCCAGCGCGACGTGGCGTTCACTCGTGCGCTCGAGCACCCGTTGGACGAGTGCCCCGCGGTCGGCGAAGTAGCGGTAGACGGAGCCACGCGACACCCCGGCCTCGCGCGCCACGTCGTTCATCGACACCCGGCGGATGCCCCAGCGCCGGATGCAGCGCTCGGCGGCGTCGACGATCCGGTTGGCGGTGGCGGCGGCGACGTCGGTGGTGGGGATCGGCGAGATGGCGGTCATCGGGGGATCGGACGCCTCCTGTACAACTGGACAGAAGCTATGCAGTTGTACAGCCGGCGGCAAGCCTTCCCCATCATTTGACGACTAGAACACGTTTCAATCACGATGGCCGCGTGGGTCGGCTCGACGGCAGGGTGGCGCTGGTCACGGGCGCGGCGTCCGGCCTCGGCCTGGCCTGTGCCCGCCGCTTTCTGGACGAAGGCGCCGCCGTGGTCGGCGTCGACCTCTCGCCCGCGCCCGCCGAGGCCCCGCAGTGGGGCGCGTTCCACCAGGCCGACGTGGCCGACGAGGAGGCGGTCGCGGGCATTGTCGGCGCGACCGTCGACCGCTACGGACGCATCGACGTCGTGCTCAACGCCGCCGGCGTTGCCGGTGGGGGACCGGTGCACCTCGTCGACGCGCGGGAATGGGAGCGCGTGCTGCGAGTGAACCTGACCGGCACGTTCCTCGTGTGCAAGCACGCGCTCGTGCCCATGCTCGAAGCGCGCTCGGGCAGCATCGTCAACATCGCCAGCATCGAGGGCATCGAAGGGACCGAGGGCGGGAGCGCGTACAACGCGTCGAAGGGCGGCGTCGTGCTGCTCACGAAGAATCTGGCCATCGACTACGGCCGCGCCGGCATCAGGGTCAACTGCATCTGTCCGGGCTTCATCGAGACCACGTTCATGTTCGAGTCGGTGATGGGGCTGGATGGCATGTCGCAGGTGCGCGAGCAGTACCGCGAGGCGCACAAGCTCGGGCGCTTCGGCCGCCCCGAGGAGATCGCAGGGGCGGCGTTGTTCCTCGCGTCCGACGATGCGTCGTTCGTGACCGGGCACGCGCTGGTGGTCGACGGCGGCTTCACCGCTGGCATGCGCACCGGCGTGCTCGAGCCGCTCGGCCTGTAGCTTTGGCCACGTAGGTACCGATAGGAGCGCGCATGTACATCGGTTACGACGAGCAACAGGAAGCGCTGCGCCAGGAGCTACGGGCGTACTACGAGAACCTGCTCACGCCCGAGATCCGGGCCGGGCTGGCCGAGGGCCACGGCATCGGCCCGGTGCAGCGCCAGGTCGTGCGGCAGATGGGCGAGGACGGCTGGCTCGGGATCGGCTGGCCCAAGGAGTACGGCGGCCAGGGCCGCTCGGCGATCGAGCAGTTCATCTTCTTCGACGAGTCGATGCGCTCGGGTGCTCCGGTCCCGATGTTGACGATCAACACCGTCGGCCCGACGATCATGAACTACGGCACCGACGAGCAGAAGGACTTCTTCCTCCCGAAGATCCTCAAAGGCGAGATCCACTTCTGCATCGGCTACACCGAACCCGGAGCCGGCACCGATCTCGCCGCTGTGCAGACCCGTGCCGTGCGCGACGGCGACGAGTACGTCATCAACGGTCAGAAGATCTTCACCAGCCTCGCCGGCGACGCCGACTACGTCTGGCTCGCGACCCGAACCGATCCCAACGTGAAGAAGCACAAGGGCATGTCGATGTTCGTCGTCCCGATGGACACGCCCGGGATCAAGGTCGTGCCGATGCACCTCACGAGCGAGCACGACATCAACCAGGTGTTCTACGACGACGTTCGGGTCCCGGCTTCGGCGCTCGTCGGCGGCGAGAACAACGGGTGGGGGCTCATCACCAACCAGCTCAACCACGAGCGGGTCACGTTGTGCTCGTCGGGGATGATCGAGGGCGTCTACACCGACGTTCGCCGCTGGGCGCAGGAGACCAAGCTCGCCGACGGGCGGCGTGTCGTCGACCAGGAATGGGTGCGGATCCACCTTGCCCGCATCCACTCGCGGCTCGAGTTCCTGCGCCTCATCAACTGGAAGGTCGCGTGGGCTTCGACTCAGGGGCGGCTCGACATCGCCGACGCGTCCAGCATCAAGGTGTTCGGCACCGAGTTCTACCTCGAGGCCTTCCGCTACATGTTCGAGATCATCGGCCAGTCCGGGTACGTGCTCGACGGTGCGCCCGACTCGATCCTCAAGTCGCGACTCGAGTCGCTCTACCGCAGCCTCCTGATCCTCACGTTCGGGGGCGGCGTGAACGAGGTGCAGCGTGACCTGATCGCCGTGTTCGGTCTCGGCATGCCCATGGCAAAGCGATAGCGGCGAAGCGCGAAGGAGCGAAACCCAGTGGATTTCTCCCTCTCCGAAGAGCAAGAGGCGGCGCGCGACCTCGCCCGGCAGATTCTCGAGGACCGCATCACCCATGAGCGGCTGAAGGAGCTCGAGGCCGGCGACGAGGTCTTCGACCGCGACACGTGGGCCGAGCTGGCCAAGGCCGGGGTGCTCGGCATCGCGCTGCCCGACGACGTCGACGGCAGCGGGCTCGGGTTCGTCGCGCTGTGCCAGGTGCTCGAGCAGGTCGGACGGACGGTCGCGCCGGTGCCGGTCCTGCCGACCGTGGTGCTCGGCGCGCTGCCGATCGCCGAGTTCGGCACACAGGAGCAGCGGTCGCGCTACCTGCCGCCGGTCGTCGCCGGCGACAGCGTGTTGACCGCGGCGCTGGTCGAGATCGGCACCGACCCGCTGCACCCGAGCACCACGGCCAAAGCCGAC
>JAPSGP010000368.1 GCA_031177445.1 Acidimicrobiia bacterium | reverse complement strand
TGGACGTGCAGCCAGGGCGGGCGATCGGGCGGGCGATCATCCGTCGCTGCCCGAACTGCGGCCGGCGCGGGATCTTTGACGGCTATTGCACGCGGGCCGGCCCGAGCCTCACTGAGCCGGCCGTTCGTCAGCTGCGCTTGCGCGCCGCCGCCCGGCCACCCTTCCGGCCCGCGGCCGCCTTCTGCGATCGGTTCCCTCCGGAGCCCGTGCCGCTCGACTTCTGCGAGCGAGACGAACCGGAGCTCTTGCCGCCGCGCTTCGAGGCTCCGGGCGCGTTGGCGATCTTGGCCGCCCTGGCCTTCGACATGCCCTTCTTGCGCAACCCTTCGTACTGCTTCTCGTTCTTGACCCTGGCTCGCTTGTTCGGCATCACGCACTCCTTCTCGAGTGATGCCGAGATGGTGCCCGTCGGCCACTCGTCGTAATCGTGAGAGACCCCGCGCCAAAGGTCACTGCGAGTCGCGCGGGCCGAGATCGCGTAGCGCCGGGCCCTCGAGCACGGTGCCGTCGGCATCGAAACGCGAGCCGTGGCACGGGCAGTCCCACGATCTTTCCGCGCTGTTCCAACGAACGACGCACCCGAGGTGCGTACACACAGCCGATACCGAGTGCAGCCGGCCGTCGCCTCCTCGCGACACCGCGACCAGCCGGCCGTCGACTCGCCGGACCGTGCCCGCGCCCACCCCGAGCTCATCCGGTTCCGGCCCTCCTACTCGGAGGCGGTCACCGACGAACCGAGCGGCGACATCCGCTTGTGCCCGTACGAAGGTCCCCGCTGATTGCCGCGGTGCGTACCTTGTCGAGTCGAATGCCTCGGCCCAGCTCGTCTCGCGCCCAGCCAACCGGTCGGCGAGCAGCATCGCCGCCGCGGTGCCGTTGGTGATCCCCCACTTCCGGAACCCCGTCGCCACGAGCACGCGGTCACGGCGCGCCGTGAGCGGACCGACGAACGGAAGGCCGTCGACGGAACGAAAGTCCTGGGACGACCAGCGGTGCTCGAGCGCCCTGACGCCGAAGTGCTCACGCGCCCAGGTCTCGAGCGCGTGGTAGCGATCGTCGGTGGCGTCCCCGTGTCCCGTCTTGTGCCCCTCGCCGGCGACGATCAGATACGCGCCGTCACCGGTCAGCGGATGAGAACGGATCGACCGAGTGACCGGGTCGGCACTGATGTACATCCCCCCGACGCGCTCGGACTCGTCGACGCGGATGCCAATCGCGTAGGAGCGCGACGGCTCGGTGCGTGCCGCGAAGAGACCGTCGTTCATGAACGGGAGCAACGTCGCGACGACGACGGCGTCTGCCGACACCGTCGGGCCGGCAGCGGTGGCGACGCGGCACGGCCGCCCATGGTCGACGCTCACCGCCGACGTCTGTTCGAACACGGCGCCGCCGCGGGCGCGGATTCGCTCGGCGAGCGCGAGGCAGTACTTCCGGGCATGGAATTGCGCCTGTCCGTCGAAGCGGACGGCCGCCTGCACCGCGACGGGCAGGTCGACCGTCTCGGCGTATGCGGCCGGTAGGCCCAGGTCCGTCGCCGCCTCGACTTCTTGCTCGATCGCGATGCGACGTGCCGGGTCCGTCGTGTAGGTGAATGCATCCGCCGGCTCGTGGTCGCAGTCGATGCCTTCCTCGGCCACGAGCGAGGCGATCAGGGTGCGCGCCGCTTCGTTCGCGGCGCCGTACTGGTGCGCCCGCTCGCGCCCGAAGCGCCGACGCAGTTCGTCGTAGGTCAGCCCGTGCTGCGACGTGACCTTGCCGGTGGTGTTGCCGGTGGTGCCCAGCGCGATCCGGTGCCGGTCGAGTACCGCGACCCGCGCGCCCGATCGAGCCAGCAGAAACGCGGCGGTCAGCCCGGTGATGCCGCCGCCGAGCACGGCCACGTCGACCGCGAGATCAGCTTCGAGCGTCGGATAGTCCGTCGGCGGCGTGGTCGCGACCCAAACCGATGCCATGGCGATGCGAACCTGGACGACCAGAAGTCCGGAGGGTCAGCGCTTCTTCGCCTTGCCGCCCTCGAAGAGCTCACGCCAGCTCCGCTCGGAGAGCTCGACATCGAACCTCCTCGACGCAGCCTGGATCCGCTTCCAGGCGCGGTCGCGCTCGGCATCAGTGACGCCCTCGACTTGATCGAACCGGGCGACCGCGTTGCGAACGTGCGCCCCATCTGTCAGCGGCTCCTTGCGCTGTTCCAGGAACGCGAACTCCCGGTCGGCCAGCCGGTTCTCCTCGGCCGTGGTCATTCCCTGACTTCGTCGGGGGACGCGCTTGCCCCGCGCCCGATCGCGCCGCGCTTGACGAGCCTTCTCGAGGTTGCGGCGAGCGGCTTCCTTCTGTCGCATCGTGGCCATGTCCACTCCCTCCTACGGCCTTCCTCACGCTTTACCCAGAACGACAGTCGGGCGAACGCGACACCGATGAGTTTGCGTCGGCGCCAGAGTCATAGGGCCAGCCCGAGGGCGACCCGGGGCACGAGAGGAGATCACGTGTCGACGATGACGTTCATCAACTTGCCCGTGAAGGATCTGGCGAAATCGACCGCGTTCTTCACGGGGATCGGGTTCTCGTTCGACCCGCATGATCATCAGCGAGGAAGCCTCCGTCATGCTGGCGGTCGAGCCGTTCTTCAAAGGGTTCATCGAGCCGCAGGACGTCGCCGACACGTCCAAGACCCGAGAGGTGATCATCGGTCTGTCGGCGGACAGCCGGGCGCAGGTCGACGACCTGGTCGGCAAGGCCGTCGCCGGCGGCGCGCAGGAGTTGGGAGACGCGCAGGATGACGGCTTCATGTACATGCGGGGCTTTCGCGACCTCGACGGCCACCAGTGGTCGTTCATCTACATGGACCTGTCGGCCGTCCTGCCCGGCTGACCTCCGAAGAAGGAGTGCCCGCGGCGCCGCATCGATTCGGTCCGCAGCAGTGCAAGGCATAAGTTGACACTTATATAAGTCTCTGCTTATACTTGTGGTGTGGACACTGCCCTGCGGGCACTCGCCGAGCCCCGCCGTCGAGAGATCCTTCGGTTGGTCTGGGACCGCGAGCGCGCCGTGGGCGAGATCGCGGCGAGCGTCGGCGTGTCGCAGCCGGCTGTCTCCCAGCACCTCCAGGTGCTTCGGGAGGCCCACTTGGTAAGCGATCGACGCGACGGTGCACGGCGGCTCTATCGAGCGCGTCCCGACACGGTTCAGGCATTGCGCGAGTTCCTCGACGACTACTGGACCAGCGGGCTCAGCCAGCTGCGCGACGCCGCCGAGGCCGCGGAACAATCGAAGCGATCGAAAAGAAGGAGAGAACACTGATGGCCGACCTGGTGCGAGAGATCATGATCGACGCTTCCCCGGAGACGATCTACGAACTGTTGACGGAGCCCGAGCGGCACCGGCAGTGGAACGGCACCTCGGTCGAGCTCGATCCCCGACCTGGTGGCGTGTACCGCGTGCTGGTGGGGGGCCAGTACCAGGCCGCAGGCGAGTTCGTCGAGGTGGTCCCGAACGAGCGGGTCGTGTTCACGTTCGGCTGGGA
>JAPSGP010000367.1 GCA_031177445.1 Acidimicrobiia bacterium | reverse complement strand
TCGAAGGCGTCGATGCTGGAATCCTGCGACTTCCTGTTTTGAGCCTGCAGGCGCTTGTCGTCGAGCTCGCGGATGAAGCGCTCATACGCTTTCGCGACCTCGGTGCTCGGGCCGCGCATCGTGATGCGTCCGCGATCGACCCAAATCGCCTCGTCGCAGAAGCGGATGATCTGGTCGAGCGCGTGCGAGACGAGCAGAACCGAGGCGCCGCCTTCGATCATGCGCCGCATCCGCTCCGTCGAGCGAGTGAAGAAGTACGCATCGCCGGCACCGAGAATCTCGTCCACGATGAGGATCTCCGGCTGCACGGTCGTCGCGATCGCAAACGAGAGTCGGGCCTGCATTCCCTGTGAGTACGTCTTGAACGGCTGGTCGAGGAAGCGGCCGAGCTCAGTGAACTCGGCGATCTCGTCTTCTGCGGCCTCGATCTCCTCGGTCGTGAGGCCGAGATAGCTCAGAGCGGCGCCGATGTTCTCCCGGCCCGTGAATTCGGGATGTAAGCCGCCCCCGATCTCGAGCAGCGCCTGGACGTTCCCGTTCACGGTGACGGTGCCGGTCGTCGGCGCGAGGTTCTGGGTGACGAGCTTCAAGAGCGTTGTCTTGCCAGCGCCGTTCCGGCCGATGATGCCGAGACGTTCCCCGCGGCGAAGCGTGATGTCGATGTCCCGGAGCGCCCAGAATTCGTGGAGCCGGTTGTCACGGCGGAGGAGCTGCGTGATCCCGAGCGCGTCGAGGACGTGATCCCGGCGCGACGGGAAGATCTTGTACATCTTCCCGACGCCCTCGAAGGAGATCGCGACGTCGTCAGACATAGTCGATGATCACGTTCTTGGCGCGGTCGAAGAACCAGCTTCCGAGTGCGAACGTGACGAGCGGCAGGGCAATGAGCGACACGATGTGCCAGAAGCTGGGGACGATCCCGAGCATGATCACTTGCTGGTACGCGACGACGAAGTGGGCGAACGGGTTGATCGCGAGGAGCGGCCGGAGCGTGTCGGGGACCATGTCGGGCGTATACGCGATCGGCGACGCGACGAGCATCATGATCAAGAACGCGGTGACCATGTTCTGCAGGTCCCGGATGATCACGTTGAGCAGCGAGAGGAGCCAGTTCACGCCGATCAGCCACAGAACGTGGAGTACGACGACGAAGGGGAGAAGGACGAGCGTCGGGCTCAGGTTGCCCGTGACGGCTGTGCCGATGATGACGACGGCGAGGCCGGTGACCAACACCGCCTGTGCAGAGAGCGCGGCCTTCACCGGCGCCAGGTCGATCGGGAAGACGGTGTTGTTGAGGATCGACTTGTTCGCGACGACCGCCGAGACGCCTGATTGCAGCGACTCCGCGGTCGCGAGGTACGGAACCAGGCCGCAGAAGATGTAGACGACGTACTCGGGCGATGTCAGCCCAACGACGCTTATCCGAAAGATCGCGAGGTAGACCAGGGCGTAGAGCGCGAGGATCACGAGCGGCATCAGGAAGACCCAGCCGAAGCCGAGGTGAGAACCTGCGTGGCGCGTCCTCAGGTCGTTACGCGTGATCCGCCAGAGGAGGCGGCGATGCGAGACGATGTACCGTGCAGATCCGCCGCGCCGGGGTGCTGGGCGTCGGCGCACGAGTGGCTGAGCGCTGTCGCTCATACCATCCCGGCACGAGGGGTGTGCCCGGCAGCTTGAACCGCGTCGCGAGGCAGGGCCGCATCTGACCGCCATTCGACCGCGCGGTCGTGGAACTCTTGCTGCCAGAGCTCGAGCGAGAGCAGGCCCCACAGGCTGCGCCCGAAGAGCGGCTCGCGTTCGATCAGCGACGCGGCATCGAAGCGCGGGTCGAGGTACGGGCGTGAGCGTGCGCGCTCGCTCGAGAAGGTGTCGAGGAAGAAATCGCGCAGCTCGCCGTGCATCCAGCGGCCGAGCGGCACGGGAAAGCCTTTCTTGTCCTTGCGCTCGAGGATCAGCGGCGGCAGCACGGGCTCGGCGGCACGCTTGAGCGCATGCTTCAGCTCGCCGTTCCGGAACTTCACGTCGGCCGGCAGCCGCGCCGCGAACTCGACGACCTCGTGGTCGACGAACGGCACCCGCGACTCGAGCCCGTGCGCCATGCTCACGCGATCCTCGACGTGCAGGAGCGCGGGCAGGAGCGTCTTGAAGTCGAAGTGCGTCATCGAGTCGAAGTACGACTCCTTGCCGACGTTCTCCGCCCGGAAGATGCCCTGGAATGTCTCGAACGGCGAGTAGTCGCCGAGCACCGACCAGTCGACGATGTCGAGCAGCGTCGGCGCGCGGTCGATGAGACGGAAGTAGCGCCGGTCGAGGTCGCCGAACAATCCGTCGCGCCAGAACTCCTGCATGAGCGGCTTGTACTCGCGCAGCGTCTCGAGGTTCGGGATGATCGACTCGTAGGTGACGATGAAGTGGCCGCTGTGCATCGTCCCGTCGATCGCGGCCTTGATGCACTGCTCGAAGTAGGCGAGCAGGTAGCGGGCGTAGCCGCCGAAGACCTCGTCACCGCCCTGTCCGCCCAGGACGACCTTCATCTGGGTGCGCGCGAGCGCCGAGACCATGTACTGGGGAAACGAGCCGGGGCCGGCGACCGGGTAGTCCAGGTGGTAGACGACCTGATGGATGTTCCGCAGGAAGTCGCCGGCATCGAGCGCGATCTCGTGGAGGTCGAAGCCTCGGTAGCGCGCCAGCTCGTGCGCGTACTCGCTCTCGTCGTACTCCGGCCCTTCCGTGAACCGGCCGAGGAAGGCATTGAACTCGGGCCCGACCTGCCGCGCGGCGAGCGAGGCGACGATGCTGGAGTCGAGCCCGCCGCTCAGGTACGCGCCGACCGGCACGTCGGCGCGAAGGTGCAGGTTCACGGTTTCGTCGAGGATCGCCCGTAGCCGCTCCACGAAGTACCGCTCGGTGTGGTCGAAGTCGGGCTCGTAGTGCACCTCCCAGTAGCGCTCGATGCGGACGGCGCCGCTCCGCACGGTGAGCTGGTGGCCAGGCAGCAGCTCGTAGACACCCTTGAACAGCGTCTTCCCGGAGAGGCAGAACTGGAAGGCGAGGTAGTCCTTGAGCGCGTCCGTGTCGGTCTCGATCTCCGGCAGGAACGGCAGCAGCGCCTTGACCTCGGAGGCGCAGAGGAAGACGCCGTCGACGACGGCGTAGTACAGCGGCTTGATGCCGAAGCGGTCGCGGGCGCAGAAGAGCTGCTGCTCCCGCTCGTCCCAGAGCGCGAACGCGAACATTCCTCGCAGCCGGTCGAGCGCTCCGGCGCCCCAGCGCTCGTACGCTTGCAGGACGACCTCCGTGTCCGACGTGGTCCGGAACGCATCCTCGCCGAGCTCGCGGCGCAGCTCGACGTAGTTGTAGATCTCGCCGTTGTAGGTGATCCAGTTCCCGGCCGAGCTCGTCATCGGCTGCGCGCCGGTCTCGAGGTCGATGATCTCGAGACGCCGGTGCGCGAACCCGGCGTGCCCGTCCGCGTGCGTCCACATGCCCTCGCCGTCGGGGCCGCGGTGCTCGAGCAGCGCGTTCAT
>JAPSGP010000366.1 GCA_031177445.1 Acidimicrobiia bacterium | reverse complement strand
GGTCGTCGACGTGCACCTGCGTCGAACCGGGACACCCCTGGCGCAACTGCACGTGCCCGGCGTGCTCGAGCAGCGCCAGCGGGTCTCCACCCCAGTCGGCGACGTGGCCCGTGTCGACGAGCAGCCGCAGCCCCGGCACCTCTTCCAGGATCGCCAGGCACTGCTCGTTCGAGCCGACCACGGCCCCCGCCCAGGGCTCGAGCAGCCCGCCCGGCGCCGCCCGGTAGCGCGCCACGGTGCGTTCCCACTCACCCGGACGGTCCGGCGGCGCCGGCGTGGAGCACCAACCGCGCTGCGGCTTGGGGAACGCGGTCGGGCAGCCGACCGGGAGCGCGAGCGTCGACGGATCGACGTCGACGAGCACGTCGATGTGCTCGAACCCGTCGGCGGCGGCGAGCTCGGCGCACTCCTGCGGCGTGCGCGGCCAGTACACGACGTCGACGACGCCGAGTCGGTACCTCACGGGCTACTTCTTGTCGCCGTACTCCATCCCCCTGGGCATGACCATGCCCACGTGCTGGAGGTGCTGCCCGAGGACCTGGTCGAAGTGGTCGGCGACCTGGTCGGGCTCCCACCCGCCGTCACGCCACATCCAGGCGATCTGCTTGGGGTGCTGGAAGATCGTGTAGGCGTAGTCGGTGCGGCCGAGGATCTGCCCGTTCACGTGACTGGCCCGGTCGGACGCGATGAACGCCACCAGCGGCGCGTTGAGCGCCGGGTTCTGCTCGGGCGGTGGCTCCGCGCCGGTCCGCTCGAACAGTGCCGCCGTCATGCGGGTCGCCCCCGCCGGCGCCACCGCGTTCACGGTGATCCCGTACTTGCCCAGCTCGAGCGCCCAGATGAACGTCAGCCCCATGAGCCCGGCCTTGGCTGCGCCGTAGTTGGTCTGACCGAAGTTGCCGCGCAGCCCTGCCGAGGACGTGATGTTGATGATGCGGCCATACCCCGCGTCCTTCATGACCGGCGCCGCGTGCCGGGCGCAGTTGAACGACCCCTTGAGGTGGACGGCGATGACAGCGTCGAAGTCCTCTTCCTCCATCTTCAAGAGGCTGCGGTCGCGCACGATGCCGGCGTTGTTCACCAGGATGTCGACCTTGCCGAAGGCCTCGACTGCGGTGTGGACGATCTGCGCCGCGGCTGCGTAGTCGGACACCGAGTCGTAGCTCGGCACCGCCTTCCCCCCCAGCGCCTCGATCTCCTTGCAGACCTGCGCCGCGGGGTCGTCATCGGTCCCCCGCCCGTCGAGGCTCACGCCGACGTCGTTGACCACGAGGCTGGCGCCCTCACGGGCCAGGCACAGCGCGAACTCGCGGCCGATCCCGCGGCCCGAGCCGGTGACGATGGCAACACGTCCGTCGAGCAGTCCCATCTCGCTACCCCTTCGGGACTGCAGCGGTCGCGGTCCCCGTGAGCTTGACCTCGCCGTCCTGGTTGGCGACCTCGCAGTCGACGTCGACGAGGCCCTCGTCGCCGCGATCGTCGATCGCGGTGACCGTCGCCGAGCACGTCAGCGTCTCCCCCGGCCACACCTGCTTGGAGAAGCGCACTTGGAACTTGCGCAGCGCGGTCGGCCCGAACCAGTCGGTGAGGACTCGCCCCATGAGCCCGGCCGTGAGCATGCCGTGGCCGAACACCGAGGGGTTGCCGACCGAGGTCGCGACGGTGTCGTCGTGGTGCATCGGGTTGAAGTCGCCCGACGCCCCCGCATAGCGCACGAAGTTCGTGCGGGAGATGTTCTCGAGGACGACCGGCGGTGCCTCGTCTCCTACCGAGAGGTCCGCGAGGCGCGGCTTCGTCGAGCCCGTCTTCGACTCCGTAACCACCGTGGTTGCCTCCAATCCCGTGACGCGTGCGCGGCGAAGGAGGCTACCCGCAGCGGTCGAGAAGTGTGACATGCGTGTCACGGTGTGCGTAGCCTGACGGCGACCAAAGGAGCGCAGGTGGCTCGGTCGATCGGTCAGCTCGGCACGCCCGCCCAGGGCCGGGAGCTGCGCGCTCGCGGGCGGCGAACGATGCGCAAGCTGCTCGATGCCGGCGTCGAGACCTTCGCCAAGCGCGGCTACCACGCCGCACGCGTCGACGACATCGTCAAGCGGGCCAAGATCTCCCACGGGACCTTCTATCTCTACTTCGCCAACAAGGAGGAGCTCTTCCTGACCCTCACGCAAGAGGTCGCCGACGAGATGGTGGGACTCGCCGACGACTTTCCGGCCATCGAGGTGGGGCCGAAGGGATACCTCGAGCTGCGGTCCTGGCTCACCCGCCTGGTCGAGGTGTACGAGCGCTACGGACCGGTGCTGCGAGCCTGGACCGAGACCGAGATCGGCGCGAGCGAGTTCGGTCGCCTCGGCACCGACGTCTGGACCGAGTTCTCGCGGGTCTTGATCGAGCAGATCCGCCGCTCCTCCACCAACGACCTCGACCCGCAGATCGCGGCCCTGGCAGTGGTCGCGATGATCGAGCGCTTCAACTACTACGTGCTCGCTCGACAGGTCGACGTGTCGCGCGACGACATGCTCGACACGCTGGCGTCGGTTACCCACGCAGGCCTGTTCGGAGGAGCGAACGAAACCCCTGGTTAGCTTCCTGACGAGCCGGCGCGCTCCTGGCCCCTGCCGTTGGGGGACGGCTCGGACACGTGCCCCCCGGGGAGCAGGTACTCCATCAGCGTGTCGACCTCGGTTGCCGGGCCCGCGTACGACACCCGACCCTTGGTGAGCACGACGACGTCGTCAGCGATGCCCAGCGCGTGCTTGACCAGCTGCTCGATGATCAGGAGCGTCGTGCCGGTGTCGCGGATCGTCACCAGGGTGCGGTACACCTCGTCGACCACGATCGGCGCCAGGCCGAGCGAGAGCTCGTCGCAGATCAGCAGGCGCGGTGGATGCACGAGCACCCGTGCCAGCGCCAACATGCGCTGCTCGCCCCCCGACAGGGTGCCCGCGATCTGCTGGCGACGCTCACCGAGCTGGGGGAACAGCTCGTACGCGCGCTCGAGACCTTGGTTCAGGCCTGACTTCCCGAGCTCGCGCCGGAGCGTGAGCGAGAGGTTCTCGTCGACGGTGAGCGACGCGAAGACCGATCGCCCTTCGGGCGCGTGAGCGATGCCGAGTCGCGCGAGGCGGTACGGCTTCGCCCGGGTGATATCGACGCCGTCGAAGCGCACCGTGCCGCCGGTGGCCCGGACCAGTCCCGAGCACACCCGCGCCACGGTGGTCTTGCCGGCACCGTTGGACCCCAGGACCGCCAGCACAGAGCCGGGCTGGACCTGGAACGAGACGCCGAACAACGAGCGGAACGGGCCGTAGGCGGCGCTCACATCGGTGAGCTCGAGCAGTGGCGTCGTCGAGGAATCGGTACTCACACGAGCTCCCCGAGGTACGCCTTGCGCACGCCTTCGTCGTTCATCACCTCGGCGGTCGAGCCTTCCGCGATCAGCGTGCCGAAGTCGAGCACGTAGAGGCGAGTCGCGAAGCTCTGCACCATCTCGACGTCGTGCTCGACCAGCAGGATGGCGGTGTCGCGCTCCCGC
>JAPSGP010000102.1 GCA_031177445.1 Acidimicrobiia bacterium | reverse complement strand
CCTTCGATATCGCAGTGAGATGGATCCCGGCGTCGCCAACCGCAAGGGCTCACGGTTGGCCGACGACCTGCGGTCCGCCGACGTGGCCATCCTGTCGTCGGTGTGGAACGACTGGGACGAGCCCAATGACGCCCGCAAGTTCGGTCCCCGCGAGCCCAACCGCGTGCTCGACCGCAGGTTTTGTCTGGTGGATACTTACGGCAGGGGTGGGCTGTACGAGCTCTACGAGAAGTGCGACAAGTAGACGCGCGCTCGGTGCGCCCGCCGGCCCGGGGATCTTGCACCCCGGTCCAGTAGCTTTTCGCCAGTGCGGACCCTGGTCGTCGTCCCGACCTACGTCGAGGCCGAGAACATCACCGAGCTCCTCCAGCGGGTTCGAGCCGCCGCACCCGATGCCGACATCCTCGTCGTCGACGACAACAGTCCCGACCGGACCGCCGCCATTGCCGAGCAGGCAGCCGCCGACTTGGGTCGGATCGACGTGCTGCGACGGCCGGCCAAGTCGGGGCTCGGCAGCGCGTACCGGGCCGGCTTCTCGATCGGGCTCGACAAGGGCTACGACGTCCTCGTCCAGATGGACGCCGACCTCTCGCACGACCCCGAGGTGCTCCCCACGCTCCTGGCGAAGCTCGACGCCAGCGCCGACGTGGTCATCGGGTCCCGTTATGTCCCCGGCGGCTCGATCCCGCACTGGCCGTGGTTCCGCCGCGCGCTCTCGCGCTACGGGAACCGCTATGCCGCCTTGGCACTGGGAACGAGCGTGCGCGACGCGACGTCCGGCTACCGCGCCTATCGCGCCGACGTGCTCAAGGCGATCGACTACGCGACCACCCGCGCCATGGGCTACGGGTTCCAGATCGAGACGCAGTATCGGGTGTGGAGGTGGGGCGGCCGCATCGTCGAGACACCGATCGAGTTCACCGATCGGATGCGCGGGTACTCGAAGATGACCTGGGGCATCTTCGCCGAGGAGCTCATGCTCGTCACCTGGTGGGGCATCCGCGACCGCTTCCGCCGGTTCAGAGCGCGTCGACGCTCGGTGTAGGCAGAGGCGGGGGGCATCGCCTCCGCCCTAAGTACTGACGCGCTCCTCGGTGGAGTGCTCCTCGTGGTACTCGGCCTCGACGTTGACCGACCAGACGTCGTGGTCGGCACCGAAGATGTTCTCGACCGAGAGCATGGCCGTGTACATCGAGTGGTCCTGGTTGTTGTATCGGTGCATCCCGTTTCGACCGACGGGATAGACGTTCGGCGCGTTGGCCTGGAGCCAATCGGCGAGCACGGCGACGTTGTTCTTGTACGTGGCGTCGTAGAACGGGTACGCCTTCGGTGTGCGGATGACGTAGCCCGACTCCACGCGCGCTGCTCGGATCAAGCCGATCTGCTCGAGCTCACGCTTGCCGTTCTCGATCAACGCGCTGTCGGGCATCGTCCACCACTCGTCGCCTTCGTTCACGAACAGCTCGAGGCCCAGGCACGTCTTCCCCTCGCGCACCATGTACGGCGACCAGCGGCCGAAGTTCTGGACCCGGCCGACTTTGACGTCGGCGTCGTTGATGTAGACCCAGTTGTCGGGGAAGGCATCTTCCTCGGGAATCACGAGCCCGACCGTGATGTGCTCCCGGTAGCGCAAGCTGTCGGCGGCGGCGCGCACCTCGGCTGGGACGGGAGGATCCATCGAACGCACCAGGGCACTGATCGGCATCGACGAGATCACGTGCGTGCAGTCGTACCGCGTCGGGGCCCCGTCGGTCTCGGCCGTCACGGCGACCGCCCGCCCGTTCTCGTGGTGCACGCGCGTCACGCTCGAGTTCATCGCGACCTTGGTGCCACCGGCGGTCACGAGCTCGGTGCAACGCTCCCACATCATCCCGGGCCCGTACTTCGGGTAGTTGAACTCCTCGATGAGGCTCGTCACCTGCTTGGACTTGTCGGCTCGCCGGCGGAGCTGCTTCGGCTTGAGCGCCTCCCACACCGCCCGGAAGAGCGAGAGGTTCTTGATCCGCTGCGCGCCCCAATCGGCTTGGATCTCCGTGCAGGGCACGCCCCACACCTTCTCGCTCTGCGTCTGGAAGAAGTGGCGGTAGAGCCGCCAGCCGAAGCGCGAGGCGACGAAACCTTCGAGTGTCGACTGGTCCTTCGGAGGGCGGACCCGGACCCAGAGGTACGACGCGACACAGCGCAAGGCCTCGACGGGACCGAGGTTGCGCAGTGCGTTCATCGCCGAGATCGGGTAGTCGTAGAACTTGCCCTTGTAGAAGATCCGGCTCATCCGAGGGCGACGGAGGAAGTCGTCGGGGCCGAGGATCTCGAACCAGAGATCCTCGACCGGCTTCACCTTGGTGAAGAAGCGATGGCCGCCGATGTCGAATCGCCAGCCTTCACGCTCGGCGGTGCGGCTGATGCCGCCGACCACCGAGTCGGCCTCGAGCACGGTCGAGGCCAGCCCGTGCTTGGTGAGCATGTAGGCCGCGGTGAGGCCGGCCGGACCGGCGCCGATGACGACGACGTTGGGCGGATGTTCGACGGGCGCGGCCAATCAGTACTCCGTACTCCGGTCGGGGTCGGACGACAGCGGGCGTCAGGACGGTTACCACGACGCGTCCGGGGAAGTGTACCGGCGGGCTCACTGGAAAACGGGGTTCCAGCGGATCCCCGCTATGCCCTGAAACCGGCTCGCTTGCGCTCGCCTAGGGGACCCATTCACCCAGGAATGCAAGGATCGAGTAGCCGGCGAGCCCTGCCGCCGAGACCACCAGCACCGACCGCTCGACTTCCCGTTGCTCGGTGACGAACGCGAGCCCGAGCACCAACGGGAACGCGCTCATCGCATAGCGCTCGAACGAGTCGAGGTTCCGAGCGGACATGCTGACGAGCACCACCGCACCCGCGTAGGCGCCGTACGACACTGGCAGGCCGCGGAAGACCACGACCAGCAGCACGGCAAACACGGCTACCCACACGATGTGCAGCCCCGAGCCGAACCGGTCGCCGTGGACGAGATCCCCCACTCCGTCGACGACACGCGTGAACGGGTCCACGAACCCGCCCCGCAGCCGATTCGAGTTCTGGAGCCGGATCGGCAACCAGAAATCGCCGTACTCGCGCTCGGTCCACGACAGGTACAGGCCGGCGCCGACCAGCGGCGCACCGACCGCGCCGATGCGCGCACACCGCTGCGACGTCGTCGAGCCGCGCCACGTCCGGGCCATCTCGATGGCGATCGGGATCGCGAGCAGCACTGCGATCGGCCGGGTGAGACCGGCAAGGAGTGCAGCCGGGATCGCCCACGCGAACCGCCGCGACCGGATGGCGAGGAACACCACCACCGAGAGCATCATGAACGTGGCCTCGGCATATCCGAGGACCAATGCGACCGCGGGCGGGAAGATCGCCGAGAACCACGCCGCCCGCGTCGCCAGCCGCTCGTCGCCGGTCTCGCGCAGGGCCAGCCGGTACAGCAGTGCGCCGAAGATCAGTGCAGATCCGTTCGCGACGACGATCAACGCGACGGCGTCGCGTCCGCCGAGCACGGTCCCGAACCCGCGTGCGAGCTGCGGCACCAGCGGGAAGAAGCGCAGCGCCGCCTCCGGCAGCGCGTTGTACCCGCGCTCGGCGATGTCGCGGTAGAAGGCCGCGTCCCATGCGAACAAGCCTTGGCGCAGCTGCACCGGTGGAACCGCATCCCGCAGGTGGTCGACCGTGAACCGCGACAGTGCCAGCGAGCCGACGACGAGCACCCGGGCCAGCGCCCAGGGCACGAACGCGGCCCGAAGATCGACTCGCACCCATTGCTGCAGCCGCGAGGTCACTGCGATGGGTACTTGACGAGCTCCATGCTCTCGAAAACCGACTCGTGCTGCGGCACGACGACCGTCGGGGCCGCCCGGTTCACGCCGAGCAAGTTGCGGATCGCCTCACATTTCCCTTCGTTGCCACCGGCATAGTTGAACGAAGACACGAGCCACACGGTGTTGTCGGGCCCGGCGCGGTCGAGCATCTTCTGCACGAACACCTGAGGGTCGGCTTGCTGGTTGCGGTCCCGGTAGTCGACCCAGTCGACGAGCTGCGGGCGATCCGCGGTCGGGAACACCAACTGCGAGAGCCCCGCCACGCCGTCCAGGTTGCGACTCACCGCAGGCCCGACCTGATCGGGGCAGTACGCCACGACGTCACCCGGCTGAGCGCCAGCGCGAATCGCACTCGCCACGTCGCCTCCCTGGGTTCGATCGTCGACGACGTTCCGGACGCCCCCCACGAAACCGAGCGCGGCGATCAGCACGACTGCGGCAGCCATGAGAAGCTGCTCGCGCAGGACGATCACGCCGTACGCGACCACGAGCACGAACAGAGGATGGATCACGGCCGCGTAGCGCGGCTGGAACGTCGTGTCGGCCGCATACGAGGCCAGGGCACCGAAGAAGATCGTCGCGGCCCACACGAACGCCTCGACGCGAGCGCCGGGGCGTGTGCGGAGATCGAGCTCGTAGTGCCAGCGTCGCGTCCAGACGGCGAACACTGCGAGCACGACGAGCCCGATCAAGGCCCAGAACACGACGTAGTCCTCGAAGTGGGTGCCGCCGGCGAAGTCGTCGAGCATCGCCCGGAACACCGCGTGCGGTAGGAGCGGATCGCCCCACGGCGTACCCGTGTGCTCGGACTGGTAGAGCATGCTGGGCACCCAGGGAAGGAACGCGATACCGCCGGCGACGAACGCGACGAGGGCCGATCGCGCCGCGTGCCGCCGGTCCGCGTCCGGGTCGCGCCACGCCCGGAGCACGAGCAGCACTCCGCTCACGACCAACAGGTACACAGCCCAGTACTGCGTGTAGAGCAGCAGGGCGACGATTGCTGCGAGCACCGCCAAACGACCGAGCGACGGGCGCTCCAGCACCCGATGGAGTGCGAGGTACCCGAGGACGACCAAGAGCGCGACCAGCGAGTACATGCGGGCCTCGGTCGCGAAGCGGATCGCAAACGACGACGAAGCCATCACGACGACCGCGATCCAGCCGCACGTCCTGCCACCGAGCCGCCGCCCCGCGAAGTACATCGCGGGCAAGGTCGCGACCGCGAAGATGCCCGAGAGCGACCGCACCGCGAGGTCGCTGGTGCCGAACACATCGGTCCACAGATGGAGAAGGAGGTAGTAGAGAGGTGGCGCGCCGTCGTGCCGGAGCCACTCGGGGATCTCGGAGAGCGGAAGCCGGGCGACGTTCACGGTCAGCGCCTCGTCGAGCCACAGATCGGACGTCGTCACGAAGCGGAACACGCTCCCGGCGGCGATGACGATCCCGGCGCCGAGCATCGCCCAGCTGAGTGCGGCGCGCGGCACGTTCGCGGTCGCGGGCGTGGACGCCTCCGCGCCCGCCTCGGTTGCCACACTCATGCGGCGAAACCGTAACAGCCGGCTGCTCGTACTCCTCTGACCGACGCTCGCGAATCTCGGATCAGTTCTTGAAGTCCCACCACTGGATCTCGACCATCATCGGGAGCAGGTACCCGACGTAGAAGCTCGTGATCGCGAGCATCCCGTGATCCGTGACCGAGCGATCGACGATGTTGACCCGCTCGTCTCGCTCCCGAAACGCCTTCGCGCGGGCCAGCATCTCGTCGAGCTCGGCTTCGGTGGCCACCGACATCCCGAAGTGATCGAGCCGGGGGCAGCGCATCGGCGTGTCGTCGGCGATGAGGAACACGAACTGCTCGTACGTGTAGGCGGAGAGGACGAGCTTCTTTCGGTCGACGGTCTCGGTCGGCAGCTCCTTGAACCCGAACACCTCGCCGTAGAAGCGGACGAGATCGGCGCGGCCCCGCTCGTCGAGGAGATCTGAGGGCACACTCATCGCCACGTGGTTGAAGCGGGGCTTGCGCGACTCGATGGTCATCGACCGCTCCCTTCGCTCGGCACGATCATCACCTTGCCCGGCCGTTCCCCGGCGACGAGCTGCTCGACCGCACCCGGAAGCCCTTCGAGCGGGACATCGTCGCCCTCGATCAGGGTGTCGATCGGAAACCCGGGCGACGCGAGGAGCTCGAGCGCACGCTCGAAGCCGTCGGGGTCGTAGACGAAGGCGCCGGTGACGACCAGCTCGTTGAGCACGATGCGGTTGGGATCGAACCGAGGCGGCTTCATCCCCGCGCCGACGAGCACCAGGGTCCCCGCAGGACGAAGCTGCGCGAGCGCCGCCTCCATCGCCACTGCGTGACCTGAGCACTCGAGCGCGACGTCGAAGGAATCGGCGACGACGTCGAACGGCATTGGAGGAGCGGGCAGCGCCTCGGGTGCGATGGCCACCGCGCCCAACCGTTCGGCGAGCGCGCGCCGGCGGGGATGGGGCTCGCTGACGACGATGTCGGTGACACCGCGCGCGCGAGCGGCGGCGACGCTCAGCGCGCCGATCGGCCCTGCGCCGGTAACCAATACTCGCTGCCCGGCGCGGACACCACCCCGCGTCAGCCCGTGCAACGCGACCGCCAAGGGCTCCGTGAGCGCGGCGGCTCTGAGCGAGACGGTCTCCGGCACGCGCACGGCCTCGTGCTCGTGCACCCGGACGTACTCGGCGAACGCGCCCTGGAAATCGCTCAACCCCGGTGAGGGGCGCCGGCTGCAGAGCTGCGATCGGCCGGCTGCGCAGTACTCGCACTCGCCGCACTTGCGCGACGGGCCACCGATCGCCTCGTCACCAGGTGCCCACGTGGTGACCTCGGCGCCGATCGCGATGACGCGACCGGAGTACTCGTGGCCGCCGATGGTCCCGGGTCGCGCCCACCCGTCGACGAACATGTGGAGGTCGCTGCCGCACACGCCGCAGTGGCTCACCTCGAGCAACACGTCGTTGGGCCCGACCTCGGGGAGCGGTCGCTCCTCCACCGCGACGTCGCCCGGTGCGCGGTAGACCGCCGCCCGCATGCTCGCGGGCAAGCCCCCGGACATTCGCCCCCCGTCCTCTCGACGACTGCGGGCGCATCGTACCTGACACCCGTGTCACATGGATCCGGGGGTCGGTTGCTAATCTCCGCGCGTGTCGGCGCCCGTCACCGCGGATCCCGCGACACGATCGGCGCTCATCGGCGAGTCACCGCCGCCGCACGAGAGCACCCCGCATCGCTGCCTGCGCTGGTCGCTGCTTGCTGCGCCCGTGGTCGTCTACCTCGTGTGCGGCTGGTCCCGGCGGTGGATGTCCGACGACGGCTTCATCTATCTGCGCGTGGTCCGCCAGACGCTTGCCGGCAACGGGCCGGTGTTCAACGCCGGCGAGCGGGTGGAGGCCGCCACCGGCCCTCTGTGGGTGTCGGTCCTCGCCATCGGCGACGTGCTCACACCCGTCCGCCTCGAGTGGCTCGCCGTGATCCTCGGGATCGCGCTCAGTGCCGGCGGGCTCGCGCTCGCGATCGCGGGGGCTCGCCGGCTGCTCGGTATCTCCGGTACGCAACTCGCGATCCCTGCGGGTGCAGCCGTGTTGGTGGCGGTGCCGCCCATGTGGACGTTCGCGTCGAGCGGGCTCGAGAACGGGCTCTCGTTCGCGTGGCTGGGTGCCTCGCTGTGGTTGCTCTCGTGCTGGGCCCGCGACGGCGCCCGCATCCCGGCGTGGAGTGCCGTCGTGCTGGGGCTGGGGCCGCTCATCCGTCCGGACCTCGCGGTCTTCACCGTCACGTTCCTCGTCGTCCTGCTCGTCGCCGGTTGCGACAGTTGGGGCGATCGACTTCGCCTCCTCGCCTGGGCGCTCGCACTTCCGCTCGTCTACCAGCTCTTCCGCATGGGGTACTACGGCAGTCTCGTGCCCAACCCGGCCGCCGCCAAGGAGGCGTCCAGCTCGCGATGGGAAGTCGGCTGGAACTATCTGCGCGGCTCCTCGTCGCCGTACTGGTTGTGGTTCCCGGTCGCGGTGCTCGCCGCCGGCGCGTATCTCCCGACGGTCACTGCGCTTCGACGCGACCACAAGTCGCGCCAGCTCCTCGTGCTGGCCGCGTTCGTCGCCGCCGCAGTCGTGCACGTCGTGTACGTCGTGCGCGTCGGCGGCGACTTCATGCACGCCCGCCTCATCCTGCCGGGGCTGTTCGCGTTCGCCGCGCCGGTCGCGGTGATCCCGTGGCGACGGGAGTACGCGGTGTCCGTGTTGCTCGTCCCCTGGGTTGTCGCCGGCCTGTTCTTGCTGCGCTCGAGCTACGACACCTACGACGCGTTCGGCACCCACGAGCGGAACCCGGTCACGATCGACGACTTCGGCGGATGGGCCAACGACGGTGGCCTGCGCGAGCTGTACGGTCAGGGCGGGGTGTTCTTCGGATATCAGCGGCTCGACGCCGATCCGGTGGCGGGCCACCGTACGGTGGTCGCGAGCTACGGCATCGGAGTCGTCGGCTACGCCCTCGGCACCGATCCCTACGTCCTCGATCTGCTCGGGCTCGCCGATCCGTTCACGGCCCAC
>JAPSGP010000365.1 GCA_031177445.1 Acidimicrobiia bacterium | reverse complement strand
GTGACCGACGACGGTTCGGGCCTGAGCCGTGGCAACGCCCGTTCGGCCCGTGAATGGCGCACGCTCCTCCATGCGGCCCGCACCGCCCCGTGGTGGACCCAGCTGTACGAGGCCTTGCCGATCGCGGGACGCACCGGGACGCTGAGCGGGCGACTGCGGGGAACGCCGGCCGAGAACACGGTCCGCGCCAAGACCGGCACCATCATCGGCGGCGCCGCGCTCACCGGGACTGGAACGACGCTGAGTGGCCGCGCGTTCGTGTTCTCGGTCGTGGTCAACGGACCGGGCGGGGAGCAGGCGGCGGGCGCCATCGACACGTTTGTGGCCGCGATCGCCGGTCATGCAGCATGACGACGGATGTTCCCCGAGGGGTTCTTCGCCCGCGCCGATCCGTCGCCGGATGCGGCGTTCTACTCCTGGCCCCGGCTCGTCACCCACATCGACGACCGCGCCATCGCCGCCGTGGGCGCCCTCTACGACGAGCTGGAGATCACGGGGACGGTCCTCGACCTGATGGGGTCGTGGGTGTCGCACTTCCGGCGTGCACCCGACAACCTCACGGTGCTGGGCATGAACGACGAGGAGCTCGCCGCCAACCCGCAAGCCAGTGCGACCGTGCTCCACGACCTCAACGACGATCCGATCCTGCCGTTCGAGCCCGACACCTTCGACGCCGCCGTCTGTTGCGTCTCGGTCGACTATCTCGTCCGACCAATCGAGGTCTTCACCGACGTGGCCCGAGTGATGCGCGCCGGCGGGCCGTTCGTGTGCACGTTCTCGAATCGGTGCTTCCCGACGAAGGCCATCCGGGGCTGGCTGCAGGCGAACGACGAGCAACACTGCGCGATCGTCTCCGAGTACTTCCGTCGTGCCGGCGGGTGGAGCGAGCCGGTGGCCGAGGGGCGGACGCCGGCGGCGTCCCCGGGCGACCCCTTGTTCGCGGTGTGGGCGTTCGCGATCTAGTTCCCGGCTCGTTCCAGTACCGGCTCGAGCGTGCGGGCGTGCGCGAGGAGGTCGCGGCATGTGTTCTCCGACGCGATCGCGGCGAGACTGGGGGCATGGAGGGCGAGCTCATGGACACGCTCCGCTACGTGCCGTTCGGCACCGCCACCTGGCGCAACCCGCACCCCCTCTACCGGCGCCTGCGCGACGAGGAGCCGCTCCACTGGTCGGAAGCCGCCCGCTGCTACGTGCTCTCCCGCTTCGAAGACGTGTTCCGCGCTGCTCGCGACACCGAGACGTTCTCGTCCGCCCAGGGACTCACGTTCACCAACGAGGTCGAGGAGCTCGGGCTCGCACCGACGATCGTGATGATGGACCCTCCCGATCACACCCGCTTCCGACGGCTCGTGAGCCGTGGCTTCACCCCCCGGCAGGTGCACGAGCTCGAGCCCGCCGTCCGAGCATTCGTCACCGACCACCTCGAACGCCTGCGCACAGACGGCATCGGGGACTTCATCTCGGGCCTGGCCCGGCCGTTGCCGTGCTTCGTCGTGGCGTCCTACTTGGGTGTCTCCGAGCAGGACCGGGACCAGTTCGCGGGCTGGACCCACTCCATCGTGCAGGCCGGGACGCATGGGCACGACGCGAGCGCGATGGACGCGCTCGCCAACCTGTACGGCTTCTTCACCGAGCTCGTCGAGCGGCGGCGGATCGAGCCGGGTGACGACATGATCTCCACTCTGGTGGCGGCCGACGACGGTTCACTCCGACTCGAGGAGATCCTCGGCTACGCGTTCGTGATGGTGGCCGGCGGCAACGACACCGCGATCGGCTTGCTCGGCGGCGCGGCCGAGCTCCTCACGGAGCATCGGGGCCAGCGCCAGCGGCTGCTCCGAGACGGGGCCCTGATCCCGAACGCGGTCGAGGAGTGCCTGCGCCTCACATCACCGGTGCAGGGGCTCTGCCGCGTCACGACGAAGCCGGTCACGCTGCACGGTGTGGACCTGCCGTCGGGCACGCGGGTGCTGCTCTGCTACGGCGCCGCGAACCGCGACCCGCGGGAGTTCGGCGAGGATGCCGACGAGATGGACGTGGGCCGGTCGATCAACCGGCTGATGACCTTCAGCAGCGGTCCCCACTTCTGCCTCGGCGCGGCGGCGGCGCGCCTGCAAGGGCGCGTCGTGCTCGAGGAGCTGCTCGCGCGGTGCCCCGAGTTCGAGGTCGACGCCGAAGCCGGGACGTTCGCCGACGGCGCCTTCACCCGTCGCTACGAGACCCTGCCCTTCACCGCGAGCTGAGTCGCTCCACCCGGGACCCCGAAGCTTCACGGAGCAGCTCGCGCACGTCGTCGTCGGTGGTCTGGGTGAAGTCCCAGTAGGCAGCGCCGACGGCGTAGAACGGCGAGGGCGTGGTCGCGCACACGATCTCGTCCACCTCGGCCGCCAGCTCCCGGCAGGTGGACGCGGGCGCGGCCGGGACCGCGACCACGATCCGCCCCGGTCGCAGCCGGCGCAGCGCCTGGACCGCCGCCCGCATGCTCGCGCCGGTCGCGAGGCCGTCGTCGACCACGATGGCCGTCTTCCCGGTGAGATCGGGCATCGACCGGCCATCCCGGTACGCGCGCTCCCGCCGCTCGAGCTCGCGGCCCTCCTCCTCGGCGACGCCCTCGATGTCCTCGGACGAGATGTTCAGCCCGCGCACGACGTCGTCGTTGAGGACGACGACGCCACCGCTGGCGATCGCGCCCATCGCCAGCTCCGAGTGGCCGGGGACCCCGAGCTTGCGCACGAGGAACACGTCGAGCGGAGCGCCAAGCTCGGTTGCGACCTCGTATCCCACCGGCACGCCGCCGCGAGGGAGGGCGAGGACGACGACGTCGTCCCGGCCGCGGAAATGCTGCAACTGGCCGGCCAGGACCCGCCCCGCGTCACGCCGGTCGCGGAACACGCGCTGCTCCATACGAGTCGGGTACCCCGGTTGCGGCGACGCCAACCCCGCGCTCGGGCTGTTCCCGGGCGCTACAACAGCTCGTAGTCGTCGGGGTCGGGCTCGCGCGTCCGCTGCCAGAACTCGAGCAGCGTGAACGGCCAGTTCTGCGTGATGTGGCGAACGAACCGTCTACGTGCGCAAACCTCGTGCACTGTTGCTCTGAACTGGACATTGGCTAACGCTGGATGATGCTCGATTCACCCGGTAGCGCGACGCAATGTGCCCCGCTTGCGCCCTCCAACCTCTGAGTAGGTTGCATGGCGTGACGACATGGCAGCGCGTGAGCGGTGGATACGAATTGTTCGACGCGACGAGCACCGAGGAGTTCTTCGCGCTGCTTGACGTAAACGGCGACAACTGGGGATGGGACAACGCACTGGGGCGTCCCGAATGGATTTTCAGAGGGCAGAGCGATGCCGAATGGCCACTGCTGCCCCCAGCATGGAGAGATATCAACCGACCTCCGGCAATCAGCGTTGCCGTCGATTGGACGTCTGACCACATCCCCGCCGAGCTGTTGTGCAACAGCTTGACGGCAGGGGCACCGCCTTCCCCCCGAACCTCGACGGGAAGGCCGCTCGGGCGATCGTTGTGCAGGCGAATGCGGAAC
>JAPSGP010000101.1 GCA_031177445.1 Acidimicrobiia bacterium | reverse complement strand
GGTCGTCCTCGTAGAACGGCGCCACCCAAACGTGCTCCCGGAACGCCTCGATCGGGTCGCGGCCAAAAGCGCTGGGGTTCTGCGAGTAGGCCTTCTTGAACCCGCGGAACAGCTGACCGACCCAGTACGAGCCGGACTCGACGCTGGCGAAGCGCAGGTTGGGGAAACGGTCGAGCACGCCGTGGCAGATGATGGCGGCGTAGGTCTCGAACGGGACGCGGTCGGCGCCCATCACCGAGCTGAACGGGGTGTGGCGGAACGACTCGAAGTCGCCGGTCGGTTCCCAGTCCTTGATGTAGCGGCCGTAACCGGCGTCGCCGGAGTGGATGCCGACGGTGACGCCCGCCTCGTTGAGCCGCGCCCAGATCGGATCGTGGCGGGCATCGCCGGGCGACCACGATTCGTTCGGACCGAACACCGGTCCGCTCTTCACGCACACGATGCGGGCATCGTGGTCGATCGCGAACTCGACCTCCTCGACCGCGGCCTCGACGTCGACGAGCGAGATCATCGGGGCGGCGAAGATGCGCTCCTGGTAGGCGAAGCCCCAGTCTTCCTCGAGCCAGCGGTTGAAGGCGCGGAAGGCGGCGACGAGCGCGGGCACGTCGTGGTTCAAGGACACCTCCATGCCCACACCCAGCGTCGGGAACAGGAACACGCCGTCGAGACCCTGCTCGTCCATCACCCGCAGGCGGGCATCGCGGTCGCGGTAGGCGGGTGAGATCGGCTCGAGCGCCCCGAACATCGACTTGATGTCTTTCGCCTCGGGGTTGCGGCCGCGGAAGTACTCGTCGAGGCTGCCCGGTCGGGCGACGGGGTCGAAGGTCGGGTTGGGGATGAACCGGTTGACCTTGCCCGCGACGAGCAGGCGAGTCTTGCCGTTGAGCTCGGCCCACTGCATGCAGCGCTTCTGCATCGCGGGGTCGATGTGCCGGATGTAGGCGTCGGTCGCCTCGTAGTAGTGGTTGTCGGCGTCGAACGCCGTGAAGTCGACACTCATCGCGGAACTCCTATCTTCGCGAGCGGCGGTCGGCAAAGCCGCCGCCGGCGCCTTTTTCGGTTCGCTTGCGCTCACCTCAGTAGTCGAGACCGAGAACGCGCAGCGCGTTCGTGCGAAGGAACTTGGACCAGACGTCGTCCTTGAAGCCGACGTTGGGCATCTCGGTCATGATCCGCTCGAGCGAGAGCCCCATGGGGAAGTAGCCGGCGTAGATGATCTTGTCGGCGCCGCGCGTGTTCGCGTAGTCGACGATCGCCTTCGGGTAGTACTTCGGTGCGAACGCGCTGGTCGAGTAGTGGAGCCCAGGCCACTTCAGCATCAACTTGACTGCGAGGTCCTGCCACGGCTCGCAGCCGTGACGGGTCACGAACACGAGCTCCGGGAAGTCGTACATCACCTCGTCGATGAGCTCGACGTGCTGCGGCGCCATCTTCAGCCGCGGGCCCGGTACGCCCGCGCAGCAGAAGATCGGGATGCCGAGTTCCACGCACTTGGCATAGATCGGGTACATCTTCTTGTCGTTGATCGCGACCTGTGGGTAGGTGCCCGACGGGAAGCAGCCGACGGCGCGGATGCCGAACTGCTCGTAGTCGCGCATCATCCGCCGGATGCCCTCCATGCCCTGGTTGGGATCGGCGTTGCCGGCGGCGATGAAGCGGTCGGGGTGGCGCTTGAGGGCCAGCTCGCCCGCGCCCTCGGGATCGCCGATCCCGATGAGCCCTTTCTCGATCCCCCAGCGGTCCATCTCGGCGAGGGTGACGGAGATCGGGTCGTCGCTGTCGACGAGGCCCTTCTCGGGCACGTCCTTGAACATGTACTCGACGGGGAACTGGAACGACTCCTTCGACTCGCGGTCCTTCGTCTGACGGGTGATGAACACGTAGGTCTCTTTCATGTCGGGGTGCGGGAACCCGATCATCGTGTCCACGACCCCGATCCCGGACGGCATCGGCATGACCACCATTTTTCAGAATCCGGTTTCGTTTTGTCAAGTTGCGCTGGTAGCGTGAGCCGCCGTGGCCGTGGAGACCGTGGGCCCTCGCCGTCCGGAGCACATGACGAGCCGGCAGCTCGACCGGCGCCGGCGGGTGCTCGCTGCTGCGCACGAGCTGCTCGCCGCCGCCCCGCCCCACGAGGTACAGGTCAAGGACATCGCCGAGCGCGCCGGTGTGTCACTGGCGGCCATCTACCACTACTTCTCGTCCAAGGATCACCTCCTCGGGGAGGCGCTGGTCGCGTGGGCGGAGGGGCTGGGCGAGAGCACGCGGCGGCGATCGCTGCCGAAGGATCCGGCGGCGCGGTTCACCGAACTCATCCGCCGGGGCGTTCGTGCCTACCGGCGCGAGCCGCAGTACGCGGCACTGTTCCTCTTCGTTGCCGCGTCGCGTGATCCGCACGCGATCGAGTGCATGGGCCGCCTGAGCGCGCACGTCGGCGGTGCGATGGCCGACGCGCTCTCGTACCTCGACGCTCAGACCGCCCTCGACGTGCAACGCATCGTCGGCAACGCGTGGACCGGCGGCCTGTTCGAGTGCGTGCACGGCCTGTCCTCGTTCGCCGAGCTCGAGCGTTCGATGGCGGCGGCCTGCCGCCTGCTGTTGCGCGCCTGACCCTTTCGTTCCGAGTGTTGGTGCAGAACAGGGATCTATATCCGACTGTTGTGGACCAACGCTGCGGGCGGCGACGGAGACTCGGACGGCCTGGAGTAGCTGACACCCGTGTCAGTTAGGATTGGGCCCATGACGGAGCTGCCCAAGATCATCAGCGTCGACGATCACGTTGTCGAGCCACCCCACGTCTGGCAGACGTGGCTCCCCGAGAAGTACCGGGAGAAGGGCCCGCGCGTCGAGCGCAAGCGGTGGGGCGGCTTCAAGCTCAAGCCCGGCGCTCGCTACGAGATGGAGGAGGACCCCGACGGCGACTGGGGCGACGCCTGGATCTACGAGGACCGGCTCATCTACGTGCACAAGAAGTTCGTGGCGATCCCGGTGGAGGCAACGCCCGGCGGCGACGTGTCGAAGTTCGACCGCACGACGATGGAGATGACCGCGGTCACCTACGACGGGATGCGGCCCGGTTGCCACGAACGCGATGCCCGCATCAAGGACTTCGCGCTCAACTGGACCGACGGGTCGCTCCCGTTCCCCACCTTCCCGCGCTTCTGCGGCCAGACGTTCTACGAGGGCGAGGACAAGGAGCTCGGCCTCGCCTGCGTCAAGGCCTACAACGACTGGATGATCCACGAGTGGTGCGAGCCCTCGGGCGGCGTGAACATCCCGCTGTGCCTCGTCCCGTTGTGGGACGACGAGCTCGCGGCCAATGAAGTGCAGCGCATCGCCGATCTCGGCGCCCGCGCGATCTGCTTCAGCGAGATCCCGCCCCGCCTGAACCTGCCGAGCATCCACACCGGCTACTGGGACCCGATGTTCCAGGTGTGCAACGACAACGGCGTCACGCTCTGCATGCACATCGGCTCGTCGTCGACCACTCCGGCCGCGTCGCCCGATGCCCCCGGCGGCGTGGGGGGAACGCTCGCGTTCAACAACTCGATGGCGTCGCTCGCAGACTGGCTGTTCTCGGGCAAGCTCATCCAGTTCCCCAAGCTCAAGCTGGCGTACAGCGAGGGCCAGATCGGGTGGATTCCGTACGCGCTCGAACGCGCCGACACGGTCTGGGACCACCACGACGCGTGGCAGCACTCGAAGGAGCGCATTCCCGAGCCGCCGTCGACCTACTACTACGGCCGCATCTTCGGGTGCTTCACCGCCGATCGGGTGGGCCTCAAGAACCTCGACACAGTGGGCGTCGACAACATCTGCTTCGAGACCGACTACCCGCACACCGACACCACGTGGCCGAACTCGAAGGACTACGTGGAGAAGATGGTCGCCGACTCGGGTCTCGACGACGAGACGACCTACAAGGTGCTGCGGGGGAACGCCATCCGCATGCTCGAGCTCGACCGCGTCTGAGGCGTCTCAGGAGGCGCGCACGCCGACCGTGATCTCGCCCGTATAGCCGTCGCCCGACCGTTGCATCGCGAGCTCGGCCGAAGCGGCGCCGGCACTCGAGTAGATGTTGTCCTCACTGTTGCGCACGTCGGGCTCGCCCTTCGAGCTGTACGGCGAGCTCTGGTAGACGGTGTCGCTGAGCGTGTCGGCGAAGAAGAGCTGACCGGTGTGGACCTCGGACCCGCCGACGTGCACCTTCATGTGGATGTGCACGGCCCGGCCGGTGTACCAGCCCGGATAGATGGTCCGGAACTGTGCCAGCCCGTTGGCGTCGGTCACCTGCGTGCCGCGCAGGAACGTGGTGTCGTCGGGCGAGGACTGCTGACCTCCGGGACCGCCCCCGCCTGCGGCACCGGTGCTGGCGGCGACGAAGCCCGAGTAGATGCCCTCGGCGTCGCAGTGCCACACGTCGACGGCCGCATCGCTGATCGTGTTGCACGTGTCGGCGTCGACCACCGTGATGCGCAGGTCGAGCGGGGTGCCCGCCCTTCCTTCGGTGATGTCGCTGCGGACCATGTCGAGGTCGAGGTAGTACGGGCCCTCCGTCGCCTCGGGGGTCAGGACGCACGACACCGCGTTGGACGACGCCGTGGTGCCGGTCGTACCCGACGAGGAGCCGGTCGTGCTCGACGACGAGGACGACGAAGAGGAAGAGGAATCACCACCACAGGCGGCGGCGACGACTCCGAGCCCGACGCCGGCTAGCAGGCCGAGCGCCTGGCGGCGGCTGAGGAGCTGGGTCAGCTCGCGGTCGGACATGCTCGTTCCTTTCGTTCGCAGTGTAGGGAGGCGAGCGGCCGGGACGGTCGGAGCGGCGGCGGCTTTGCCGACCGTCGCTCCAGGAGCCGGAGCTTGCGACGGCGACCCGGTGTGTCGCGAGGAGACCGTCCCGGCCGCTCGGTGGTGGCGGACGAGACTCGGGCCGCGGCTCGCCCGCGCTCGCGGTTACGGCGTGGTCGCCCGGCTGAAGAACAGCTGGACCTCGATCACGCCGTGGTCCTCGACGGACAACACCGACATGCTCGTGGGCGGCTCGATGTCGAAGTCGGCGAACGGCACGTCGAGGGATCCCGTCACGACGATGACGTCGCCCTCGATCGCCGCTTCGAGCGGGAACGTGACCTCTCGCGTGACGCCGTGGAGCGTCAGCTCACCGACGGCGTCGAGTTGCACGGTCTCGCCGTCGGCCGGGATCGACTCGATCTCGATCGGCTGGGTCAGGCTGAAGGTCGCGGTCGGGTACCGGCTCGTCTCGAGCGCCTGGTTCCGGATCGAGTTGTCCCGGCGATCGTCGTCGCTCTGGAGCGTCGTCGTGTTCACCTCGAAGGCGGCCGCATTCAGCGTGGTGCCGTCGAACGTGAGCGTGCCGGTGACGTCCGGGGTGCGACCCACCGCGGTCTTGGCGCCGATGCTCACGAGCTCCTCCTGCACCCGGTAGCCGGCGAAGCTGCTCGTGAAGTCGGCGAAGTCGCCCACTTCGGTGTCCACGCTCCAGGCCCCGCTCAGGGAGGTGGTCGTCTCGCCGCTGCCGCTCCCGCTGCCGGCTCCGGCAGAGTCGGAGGCCGCTTCGGAGGCGGCCTGGATGTCGACCGCGGGCGGCGCGTCATCGCGGAAGAGGAAGTACCAGGTGGCGAAGCCGCCGAGGAGTACGACGAGGAGGAGCGGCGTGCCGAAGAACAGGAGGCGCCGGCGCCACGGACGAGAGCTCACGGAACGCGCCATCAGATGGTGCTCCCGATGACCTGATCGACGACCGTCCGGGCAGAGTCGATCGAGATCGCGAAGCCGACGTTCGAAGCCGTGACGCCGGGGCTGTCGCTGGCGACGGCCGTGTTGATGCCGACGACTTCCCCGGCCGCGTTGACCAGCGGGCCACCGGAGTTGCCGGAGCTGATCGCGGCGTCGGTCTGGATGAGGCCGTCGAGGGACCCCTCGTCGGTCTCGATCGACCGGTCGACGGCCGACACGATTCCCTGGGTCACGGTCATTCCTCCTTCGAGCGCCAGTGCATTGCCGATGGCGACGACCTGGTCGCCGACGTGGACGGAGTCCGAGCTCCCGAGCGGTGCGGCGACGAGTCCGTCGGTGTCGTCGACGCGGAGGACGGCGAGGTCGGCGTCGGGGTCGGCAGCGACGAGCTCGGCGTCTCGCGCCTCGTCCTCCCCGGACAAGGTGACGGTGATCGACGTGGCGTCCGCCACGACGTGGGCGTTCGTGAGGATGTACCCGTCGTCGTCGAGGACGAGGCCGGTCCCGGCGCCGGAGGCCCGATCGCTGAACGGGCCACGGCGGGTGATGACCTCGGTGTCGACGGAGACGACCGATTGCTGCACGCGGTCGAGCACGGCGGCGACGTCGAGCGTCTCACCGCTGAGACGAAGGCTCGCCTGCTGCGCGTCGGGTGCGCTCGCGGTCGTGGCCTCGGAATCGGTGCGTCCGGCGAGGACCCCGCCGGCGAGCCCAGCGACGAGCGAGAGGATCGCCAGCCCGGCGCCGGTGACGAGCCGGCGCCGGGCTGTGCGCCGGCGGCGCTCCCGGGGGGAAGGAGCGCCCGGCGGCGGGGGAGGCGGCGGGGGAGGCCCGCTCGGGCGGTCGTATGCGGTGATCATGAGTGGTGATCATCGACCCCGCGATTGGGAGCATCCTTCGAGGAAGCTGGGAACTCCCTGGGACCGCTCCGGCGTCTCGACGCCCGCGGGACGCGGGCGGGCCAGCTCACGGCTCGCTCACAGCCAACTCTCGGGTTCCGGTGAGATGATCTCTTCCATGGCTGGTGAACGGCTGTTGCTCGTCGACGACGAGGAGAACCTGCGTTCGATGCTCGAGGCGGCGCTCCGCCACTCGGGCTTCGAGGTCGCGGTGGCGGCCACGGGCCGCGAAGCCATCGACGCCGTGCCCGACGCTCGCCCCGACCTGATCGTCCTCGACGTGATGCTGCCGGACCTCGACGGGTTCGAGGTGTGCCGGCGCCTGCGGTCCGACGGCAGCCGGACGCCTGTCCTCTTCCTCACCGCTCGCGACGGGACTGACAACAAGGTGCGGGGGCTCACCCTGGGCGGCGACGACTACCTCGTCAAGCCGTTCAGCCTGGAGGAGCTCGTCGCCCGCATCAACGCGGTGCTGCGACGGGCGGGGGCCACCCGCACCGACGCCGTGCTCAGCTGCGCCGATCTTGTGATGGACGACGACGCCCACCGCGTGACGCGCGGCGACACCGAGGTCTCGCTCTCGCCCACCGAGTACAACCTGCTCCGCTTCCTGCTCGTCAACCAGGGCCGGGTGATGTCGAAGGCACAGATCCTCGACCACGTGTGGCAGTACGACTTCGGCGGCGACGGCGGCGTCGTCGAGACGTACATCGGCTACCTGCGGCGCAAGCTCGACAAGACCGAGCCCCGCCTCATCCACACGATCCGGGGCTTCGGCTACACCCTGCGAGAATCGCAGGCGTAGATGTCCCTGCGGGCGCGATTGCTCGTTGGCATGGGCGTGGTCGCGCTCGTGCTCGTCGTCGTCGCCTACGTGGTCACCCGCCGCACCGAGAGCAACCTCGTCGACCAGGTCGACACGCAGTTGCGCGAAGCGTCGGCATCGTTGCGGCCGTTCCACAACTTCGCGCCGCCGCCCCCGGGCGACGATCCCGGCTACTTCAGCTCGCTCTACTTCGGCGAGGTCGACGAAAGCGGCGCCGTCGTCACCAAGCTGAAGCCCTACGGCGAGGAATCCCCCGTCCCCGACATCACTGGCGAGGAGGCCGTCGCCGCGAGCGATCGCGGCGCGCCCTTCACCGTCGGCAGCAGGTCGTCCGACGACCGCTATCGCGTCCTGGCCAGCCGCGACCTGGACGGCGACATCCGCGTCGTGGCGCTCCCGCTCGACGACGTCGACTCTGCGGTGAGCCGGCTGATCACCGTCGAGGTCGTGGCGACGGCCCTGATCCTGGGGGTGCTCGGCCTCGTCATCTGGTGGGTGATCAGACTCGGGGTGCGCCCGATCAAGCAGATGACGGCGACGGCCACGGCCATCGCCGGCGGCGACCTTTCTCATCGGGTGCCGGAGGTCGCGACCGGCACCGAAGCGGGCGAGCTCGGCAACGCGCTGAACCAAATGCTGGGCCGCATCGAGGAAGCCTTCGACGAGCGCGTCGAGTCCGAGACGCGCCTGCGCCAGTTCGTGGCCGACGCGTCGCACGAGCTGCGCACGCCCGTCACCACGATCCGCGGGTACGCCGAGCTGTACCGCCGGGGTGGGCTGCACGATGAGGGCGAGCTCTCCGCCGCCATGCGTCGCACCGAGCAGGAAACGCTGCGCATGGGCGCGCTCGTCGACGATCTCCTCCACCTGGCGCGGCTCGACCAGGGGAGCCCGTTGCAGCGTTCGCCGGTGGACCTCGTCGCCATCGTCGAGGACGCCGCGAGTGACGCCCGGG
>JAPSGP010000364.1 GCA_031177445.1 Acidimicrobiia bacterium | reverse complement strand
GACCTTCGTACGCGAACGGGCCGAATACTGGCAGAGCCGACCGCCCCCGTCCAACGGGAAGCCGTGGCTCACGCGGTTCAGCGAACGGTTCGGGACGCTGCTACGCGGTTGCCGCGAGGTCGGATTGACCCGGTGCCTCAGCGTTCTGCAACGCGACGAATCCGCCCACGACCCCGGCGAGCGATGCTCCCGCGAGCACGAGCTTGCGTGCGAGCGGCACCGGACCCCGCAAGCTGGTCAGCACGTCGGCCGAGTCCGACAGGAGCCCGGCCTCGATCCATCCGCGCAGCGGAGCGTCCTTCTGGATGGCCAGGTACGCGCCGAGCCCGAGGGCGAGGTCCCGGATCGCGAACGCGCGCGTGATCATCGCAACCCGTGATGACCCGGCGTCGGAACCGATCCAGACACGGCCGAACGTCCTCGGCGCGACGAAGCCCGCGACACCGACTGCCATGCGACCGATCGCGAGCTGCGCCGCCGCGGTTCGACCCGTGTCCGTAAGACCCATGCGACAACCCTAGGACCCGATCGGCACACCTACTGGCTGGCCACCGTGCATCCGGACGGCCGGCCGAGCGTGGTGCCGGTGGGGATGATCTCGGTCGATGGTGCGCGACCGGCCTTTCTACGCGGTGTAGAGCGCGCCCAGCGCCCGACCGCCGCCGTGGGACCTGTACGAGGTGACCCCGGACACGTTCAAGCGGCAGCCTCGAGCCCGAGGCTGAAGGACCGCGGCGCGCTTCGCCGCTGGCAACCGCCGGGTGCCCTCCCGAGGTAGAAGTCGATCGTGAGCGACCGATCGTCGAGGTCGTAGAGCGAACGCCACAGGGTTCGAGCGACCGGGTCTCCGCTTTCGACGCATACGGCATCGAGCGCGGCGGAGAGATCGTCGCCGGACAGCGGTGCTGCCTGCGCCCGCGTCGCCAGGATCTTCGCTCGCTGGAACATGTTCGACGACGGATCGTCCTCGGGGAGCGAGCTCGTGCCCTCGTAACGGTGCAGCAGGAAGTTCGTCACCGTGAGCGGATCATCGGCGGCTGCACGCACGACGTGTTCAGCATTGTGCGTGTCGCGCTCCCAGACGAACGCATCCCCGTGGGCATCAGCGACGAGATAGTGGCACGTGATGAAGTTGTCGTACTGCTTCGTGCAGTACAAGGTCTCGATCGCTTCATCGACACTGCTGCACGTGTCGAGCAAGAGACGCGGGAGCTGGAGCTCGTGCACGCCCGCCTGTAACCGATGAGCTGGCCGCAACGTGGTGCTCTCGTCGTCGGCGAGTACCACAACCGCGAGCCCCGCATCGTTGCAGCCGTCCAAGCAACCGCTGAGATCGCAGGCTGCGACGGTGATCGAAGCACGGGCGTCCTCGGGATACGCCTCGATGACGTACGGCCTCGACATCATCGGGGGCTGACCCGGCTCGGGCGGGAGTCCAGCAATCTCCATCGCGGATGCCGTCATGAAGTCGAAGTTCCGACCGATCCGAGTGCGCCCATCGGTGCTGGACCGCGGTGGGCACCACAGGGCCGAACACCCGGCGGCGAACGGAACCGCGGGGAGCTCGCACGGCGCCGCGCAGTCATCGAACAGGTCGACACCGTAGGCGTCGGCGATCCCGTGCAGGCGTGCGAAGTGCTGAGGCCAGTTGCGTTCGAACCAGCGCCGGCGGGCCCGATTGAGGAGCGGCGTCGGACCGCCGAGTGCCGGCACGGGCGGGAAGGAACGCAGCGATTCCTCTGCGAGCGCGCGGCCGATCTCGTGCTGGCTCCCCCGGAGCACGAGGTGCCTGACCAGCAGAAAGTCCTCGGTCCCGCCCGCAACGATCGAGTTCACATACACTCTGTATCCTAATACGTCATGCATGTCAATCTGGCGTCCGCGCGCTCCCCGCGCCTGTCTCGGGCCGAAGCCAAGGCCCGTACCCGCAACGCGCTCATGGCCGCCGGTGAACGAGTCTTTGCCGCGCACGGTTTCCATGCCGCGACCATCGAAGAGATCGCCGAGGTCGCCGGCTTCACCCGGGGCGCCTTCTACGCGAACTTCCGCGACAAGGCCGACCTTCTCCTCACGCTGATGGACGAGCGCAGCCGGACCAACCTCGCCCGGTTGCGCGAGCAGCTCGAGGTCGACCAGGCGGACTACGGGTTGTCGGCACTCGTGGCCTGGTTCGAGCGGATCTTCACCGCCGCGTCCCCCCTCGACGTGGCGATCGCTGAGCTCACCCCCATGGCCGCGCGTGATCCGTCGCACACCGCCCGCCTTCGGCAGCGCGTGCTCGAGGTGCGGGGACAGGTAGCAGCAATCGTCGAGGTCGAGTGCGCCCGGGCTGGGTTCGAGCTCCCGATCCCGGCCACACGGTTCGCGACGATGCTCATCGCGCTGGTCGACGGCCTTGCCGCGCTGCATCGCGTCGATCCCGACATCGCGCCGGTAGATCTGCTCGCGGAGTCCGCCAGGTATCTCGGCAAGGGGCTCGCCGCCACCGCTTCGTCGGAGTCGGCCGACGCGGACGCCGACTAGCGCCCGGTTCGGTACGCCTCCAGGCGGTCTACGAGCTCCTGCGGGCGGGCGAGCGCGGGGAGGTGGCCGCCGTCCATCTCGTCGGGGGTGATGCCGAGGCGTTCGTGCGCCACTCGGCGCTGGAGCTCGGCCGGGAGGAAGCGATCATCGCGACACAGCAGGAAGCGCGTCGGCACGTCCGGCCACACCGTGAGCGGCCAAGGTTGCTCGAACGGCGTACCCGATTGCTGCTTCTCGCCGCGAGCGAAGGCCTCGGCGGTGACGTCGGCGGGCACGTCGTGGAAGAACTCGGTCGCCGGATCGAACTCCCCGTCGATCGACCGACCGTCGCGCTCGGCCTGTTCACGCCGCGCCTGTTCCCAACCCGTGTTGGCCCACCAGTCTCCGGGAAGCTCGCCCGCCCTCGGCACCATCGCAGCCACCAGGACCATCAGATCGACCGGCACTCGCTCGCACACCAGCGGTGCGGTGAACCCGCCCAAGGACTGCGCGACGAGGACGATGCCGGTGCGACCGCCGACGGCGTCGACCACGACGTCGGTGTATTCCGTGAATCCGGCGGAGTCGTCCTCGCACGGCAGGTCCGGCGCGACCACGTCGTGCCCGAGCTCCTGCAGCTTGGGAACGACGAGATGCCAGTACCACGAGTCGGAGCCTGCACCCGGGATCAGCACGTACGTGCTCACGGAGATGAGACGGTGACCAGGCGCCGAATTCATCGGTTCTCCGCCGCCGGGCGAGGAATGGGACGCTGGTCGTGATGAGCCGCCCAGAACAGAGCCCCAGGCCGGTGCGCGGCCGGCGGGAGCCGCCGCGGTTCCGGCCCGTCTCCGTCCGCCGCACCGAGCGCATCAACCCGCGCCTGGTCCGGGTCACCTTCGCAGGGGACGAGCTCGAGGGGCTCGCCGTCGAGCAGCCGGCGATGAGCGTCCGCGTGCTGCTCCCAGAGCCACGCAAGCAGGCACTCGTCATCCCGACCTGGAACGGGAACGAGTTCCTCCTACCCGACGGGCGCCGCCCCGTCATTCGCA
>JAPSGP010000100.1 GCA_031177445.1 Acidimicrobiia bacterium | reverse complement strand
ACCCTCTGAGGTCACCAGGGCGATGCCGGGGCGGCCGGAGACGGCCGCCTCGGCTGTTTCGTTTGAGCCCTAAGGCCGCCAGTCGGGATCGGTGCCGGCGGTGAGGCGGCGCAGGCCGGTGCCGTCGGCGTTCACGAGGTAGACGCTGCCGGGCAGCGCAGTGAAGGCGATTCGCCGTCCGTCCGGCGAGAAGCGCGGCGAGAAGTCGTCGCCCTCCTTGCGCGTGACGCGCCGCTGCTTCGAGCCGTCGGCGTTCATCACGTACACCTCGCCGTTCCGGTCACGGTTCGAGGAGAAGACGATCCGCTGGCCGTCCGGGGAGAAGTCCGGCATGCCGTCGTCTCCGAGCACGGCGTCCGAGCCCTTCGTGAACGTGAGCCGCTTCGTACCGGTGCCGGCGACGCCGACGCGGAAGAGCTCGGCGTTGAAGTTCGAGACACGGTTCGAGGAATAGACGATCGTGCGGCCGTGCCACGTGGGCGAGTGGTGCTCGTGCCACGCCTGTGCCTTCCCGACCACGCGGCGCTTGCCCCCACCGTCCGCGCGCATCGTCCAGATCTCGCGGTCGCGGCTCCAGGCGAGCTGCCTGCCGTCGGCAGACCAGGCGGGGCTCAGGTCGGGTCCGGGGCTGCGCGTCAGGCGCTGCGGCCGCGAGCCGTCCGCGTGTGCGACCCAGATCTCCTCGTTACCCGAGCGTTGCGACACGAATGCGATTCGCGACCCGTCCGGTGACCAGACCGGCGCATAGCCGCGACGGAGAAGGAGGCGGGCGCCCGTGCCGTCATCGCGCACCGTCCAGAGGTCGCCGCCGCGCGTGAACGCGAGGAGCGGCTGCTCGGGAGAGGGCAGAGCAGAGCCACTGCTCGAGACGGAGGCGAGGGTGGCGACGACGGCTACGAGGGGAAGGCGCCACATGACCCGACGGTAGCTCTCGACCCGGTCGGTCCCGCGGACGATTCTGCGTCGTCCGCACGGACGACATCCCGTGCGCGTGTCCTCCTCCGGAGGAGGGGAACGGTCCGCCTGACCGCGAACGCTCCCTCCCTGCGGTGAGCAGCTCCGTTCTAACCAGTCGTCCAGGGTCGCGCGGGCGAAAGACCCTGCTTACGGTGGGTGTCGGCGACTGGCCTCGTGACTATCGTGACGCGCTACGCCCGTTGCCAGCGGTAACGAGACCAGGAGAATGACCACGCTCGCGGACGCTGAGCGACGGGGGTGGGCGCGGCCCTGGCCGCTTCGCGTGTACTTCGTGCTGCTCTTCGTACTTCTCGCCGCGATCACGCTCTTCCGGGTCGCGTACCTCGACCGAGTGGGCGGCAAGGACGCGCGCCAGGAGGCCAGGCAGGTCGCCACCCACTCGGCAAACGCGGCGGCGAAGCAGCTCGGCGAGTACCTGACGGTGCTCGAGTCGACGACGAAGAGCCTGGCGGCGAACCCGCAGATCGGTCAGATCCTGGAGACGCCCGAGGGGTGCACGCTGACCTTCGCCGGCATCGGCGGCGAGGACCGCAGCCATCTCGACCTTGTGCGCGCGGACGGGACGGTGGCGTGCTCGTCACGGAAAGCCGACGCATCCGAGCCCGGCGGCTACGGCGACGCCGACTGGCTCCGCCGGGCGCTGCGGGGCCCCGTGTTCCTCGCCCCGGTCCGCGACGCACGAACCGGCGCACAGGTCTTGCTCTCGGCGACACCGATACCTCGCGGCCGGGGCGCGGTGGCCGGTTTCGCCGAGCTGACGTCGGTCGCTCCCGCCCTCGCCGCACAGAACTCGGGCGGCCGTCCGACCGAATTCCTCGTCACGAGCGAGGACGACAGCGTTGTGATCTCACGGTCGGTTGCACCCGAGCGCTGGGCGGGGCGACCGTTGCCGCCGGGCGGGCTCGGCGAGGACGCCGAGCGGGAGGATCTCGACGGCAAGGACCGTCTCTACGCGAGCGCCGCCGTGCCCAAGCTCGGGTGGACCATCCATGTGGGAGAAGACAAGGACGCGGTTCTGGCCTCGGTCGACAGGCTGCGGAACCGCCAGCTCGCCATCGCGGGCATCACGCTCGCGCTCCTGATGCTCGCGGGCGGGCTCGTCTACGCGCAAGTCGCGGCCCCGATGCGCCGGCTGAGCTCCGCGGTCCGCTCGACGAGCGTGCTCGGGTCACCCACGCCGGTGGCGGTCTCGGGCCCGGCCGAGGTGATGAGTCTCGCCGAGGACGTCAACACGCTGGTGGCATCGGTGAACACGGAGCTCGCCGAGCGCCGCAAGGCCGAGGCGGCGGCGCAGCAATCGGAGGAGCGGTACCGCCTGCTCTTCGAGCGGAACCCTCGCCCGATGTGGGTGTTCGAAGTCGGCACGCTGCGCTTCCTCGCAGTCAACGACGCGGCCGTCGAGGCGTACGGCTACTCGCGCGAGGAGTTCCTCGCGATGACGATCGAGGACATCAGGCCGGCCGAGGAAGCCCAGCGCCTGCACGAGCAGGTCGACAGCCGCGAGGCAGGCGAGGAGGTCGGGCTACGCCACGCGGGCATCTGGCGGCACCGGCGCAAGGACGGAACATGGTTCGACGTCGAGATCACCTCGCACGACCACGTCTTCGGAGGGCGCCCGGCGCGCGTCGTGCTCGCGCTCGACGTGACCGATCGCGTGATGGCCGAGCGCGCCCTGCTCCGCAGCGAGGCGCGCTACCGGGAGCTCTTCGACAAGGCCAGCGACCTCATCGCGACGATGGACGTCGACGGGACGCTGACCGCCGTGAACGAGGCCTTCGCGCGCGCGACGGGCTATCACCGCGATGAGCTGATCGGCATGCCGATAACCGACCTCGTGCCGACCGACTCGCGCGACCTGGTCGTCGAGGCCCGCGAGCGCACGCTGGAGGGAGGCGCGCCCAAGCTGTACGAGCACGAGCTCGTCGCCCGCGACGGCAGCCGGATCCAGGTCGAGGTCGCGAGCCGCCTGATCGAGGAGCACGGACGTCCCGTCGGAGTGGAGTCGATCTGTCGCGACATCAGCGAGCGCCGCCGGCTCGAGGAGGAGCTGCGCCAGGCGCAGCGGCTCGAGTCGATCGGCCGACTCGCCGGCGGAATAGCGCACGACTTCAACAACCTTCTGACGGTGATCAGCGGCTACGCGGAAATGCTGCTCGCGCGGAACGGCGAGGCACACGGAGAACTCGTTCAGATCGCAGCCGCGGCCGACCGCGCCGCCGTCCTCACGCGGCAGCTGCTCGCCTTCAGCCGCCGTCAGGTGCTGCAGCCGCGGGTCATCCAGCTGAACGAGGTCGTCAGCGGACTGACACCGTTGCTCCAGCGCCTGATCGGCGAGGACGTCGAGCTCGCCGCCGCCCTGTCCCCCGCGCTCGAGCACGTGCGGGCAGATCCGAGCCAGATGGAGCAAATCATCCTCAACCTCGCCGTGAACGCACGCGATGCGATGCCCAGCGGCGGCCAGCTCAGCATCCAGACGGCGAACATCCACCTCGACGAGGAGTACGTCTCGCATCATGGCGACGTCGCGGTCGGACCGCACGTCATGCTGGCCGTCAGCGACACGGGCGTCGGCATGGAGCCGGAGGTCGCCGAGCACATCTTCGAGCCGTTCTTCACGACGAAGCCGATCGGGACGGGCACGGGTCTCGGGCTCGCCACCGTCTACGGCATCGTCAAGCAGAGCGGCGGCAGCATCTGGGTCTACAGCGAGCCCGGCGTGGGCACGACGTTCAAGATCTACCTGCCCGCGGTGCGCGAGCCGATCGGCGAGGAGCGCCCGGCCGAGCCCCGGACCGCGGTCGCGCGCGGCTCCGAGACCGTGCTGCTCGCCGAGGACAACGGGCCGCTGCGCCAGCTCATCGCGCACATGCTCGAGACGCAGGGATACGACGTGCTCGTGGCCGAGACGCCGAAGGACGCCGTCCGCCTCGCCGTCGAGCAGTCCGACAAGATCTCCCTCCTCATCTCCGACCTCGTCATGCCGGAGATGAGCGGCAGCGCCCTCGCCACCGAGGTGGCGGGCATCGTGCCCGGTGTGCGCGTGCTGATCATGTCCGGCTACACGGACGACGCGGTCGCGCGGGGCGGCTCGCTCACACCCGGCGCGGAGTACCTCGAGAAGCCGTTCGGGGCCGAGGAGCTCGCGGCGAAGGTGCGCGAGACCCTCGACAGCCAGTAGGCCGTTGCGAACGCACCAGCTACTAGCGGCAAGGAGACATGCGCTGGACGTCTGCGCGGTGGGCCTGTGTGGGCCGGCGTGGTGGCGGTGGCGCTGCGGGTCATCGGCATCTTCGTGATTGAGGCCGGCGACATGTCGGGTGACGACGCGGCCGACGCCGAGCTCCTCGTCGACCTACCGGTTGGGCAGCGCGCGCCGAGGGCCCAGCAACCAGGGCGAGCACACCCACGAAGCGTGGTTCCCGTCAACATGCGTCGCGGGCTGATCGCCCACCGGATGGCCGGACCCCATGGACGGAACGGAGCTTGGCGTCAGCCGCTGGCGAGGACGCGAAAGCTCCCGCCGCGGAACTTGTAGACGCCCGGTCGTAGCTGCAGGTTCCACGTCCGTGTGCCTCGGAACGAGTTGCCCGTCTCGATAGAGATGCGCGGCCCGCGCAGGCTGAACCCTGTACGGCTGCTTCGGTCACTGACCTGAAGCCTCCAGCTTCCGGCGGTCAGCGCACGAAGGGGCCGACCGTAGGATGTGGCCAGCGTCGTTTTACCGGCGACTGTGACGACGACGGCCAGGCTCGATGGGGGCGGCGATCCTGTGAAGGCGCGCACGTATGCGTCGGCTCGGAAGGGTGGGTTGGGCATCTGCTCGGTACACGGCTCGCTGCGTAGCGGCCACTGGTCGATTTCGTCGATGACCAGCGAGGACTCTCTTGCGAAGTCGGCGATCGCCTTCGCGGCGGCCTCTGACTCGTAGCCCACTTCGCCGAGCACGATCTTCGGCGTCCAGCCGTTCGCCTTCAGGATCTGCTCCTCTTGCCGCAGTTCGGCGAGTGCAGTCGACGTATACGAGGGATGGAGGTCGACCCACGTCGGCAGTGGCAGCCCGGTCGACCGCAGTGCGCGGATCAGATGCGACAGCCGCTGTGCTCCTTGTGTTGCGTCCTTTGAGATGACAGAGAACGAGACGTCACCGTGCCCGAAGGCCGTCACATAGCGGGCGTACATGCGCGCGATGTAGTCCTCGACTCGCGCGACGCGCGACGGGTTGGTGTACGACGACGGCGCAATCTCGTTCTGCAGGTCGAAGCGCGTCTCGGGCGGCCCGTACCTCTTCGCAAGCGCGCGGACACTTGCAATGACGCGCCAGTTGTCTTCGAAGAGCCGGGGCGACCAGTGGTCGTCGGGCCAGCCGACAACATCGTTCTCCCACATCGGTCCGAACGAGATCGTGAGCCGCTTGAACCCGGCCTCGCGCGCTCCCCTCAAGTAGGCGACGAGGTTTTGCTGGGCCAGGGGGGAGAGTCTGCCAGTGCTCGAATCGACAACGCCCCATCGATGTGAGCCCCGGTTTTCCATGTGCCAGAGCAGGAGCCGCAGCGACCGAAGTCCAGCGGCGTGCATTGCGGCGAGCTGCATCGCCAGCTTGCCGGGGTGACCGTCGGCGTAGGCGACGATACCCGTGTCCTCGATGTTGCAGCCGTGGTACGCCAGATGGGTGTAGTTGGCTCCGAGCAGCGGAGTCGGTGCAGTTGCGCCACTCGACGCGGTGCAGACGACTGCAACGACGCAGACCGTAAGGCCAACTCGCATGGTTCATCATGGTAAGCCGGACTCGTTTTTGAGGCAACGACCCGAATGGCGGCTGAGGCCGAGCTGCGGCAGAGGAGTCGGCGATCAGGTCGGGCGACATTCCGGAACGCTGGCCCAGGCGACGGTGCTCCCACCTGACGCCTAACCAGCGCTGACGAGTTCGTCGCAGTTACGAGCTAAGAGAAGCGCCGCGGAGGCAACTGTGCCTCAGCTAGATAGTCCAGGTGTCGCCGGCGTGGAGGAGACCCCTCAGGTCGCCCTCACCGCGCTCGGACTTCGCCATCTCGATCTGAGACGCCATGAGGTCGTCGTAGACCGGCCGGTCGACCTGGCGGAAGACGCCCATCGGCGTCGCGCCGATGACCTCCTGTGTCAGGCGCGAGAGCGCGAACGCGTGCGCCGGCTCCGAGGCGTGCGCGTCGTGCACGAGCAGGCCCTCCGACTCGGCCGGCACGACCTCCGGTGAGCCGTCCGGCCGCAGCCGTACGCCCTTCTCACCCCACACGATCGGCTCGCCGTGCCTCAGGTAGAGCCGGTTCTCCTTCTGATCGCGCACGAAGTCGAACGCGTTGTCGTTGTAGATGTTGCAGTTCTGGTAGATCTCGACGAAGGCGCTGCCGCGGTGCTCGGCCGCGGCGCGCAGCACCGCCGTCAGCTCCTTCTTGTCCGTGTCGATCGCGCGCGCGACGAAGGTCGCCTCGGCGCCGATGGCCAGCGAAAGCGGGTTGAACGGATGATCCAACGACCCCATCGGCGTCGACTTCGTCACCTTGCCGAGCTCGGAGGTCGGCGAGTACTGGCCCTTCGTGAGCCCGTAGATCCGGTTGTTGAACATGAGGATCTTCAGGTTCACGTTGCGGCGCAGAGCGTGGATGAGGTGGTTGCCGCCGATCGACATCGAGTCCCCGTCGCCCGTCACGACCCAAACCGACAGGTCCGGCCGCGACACCGAGAGACCCGTCGCGATCGCGGGCGCGCGCCCGTGGATCGAGTGCATCCCGTAGGTCTCCATGTAGTACGGGAAGCGCGCGGCGCAGCCGATGCCGGAGACGAAGACGATCTTCTCGCGCTTCAGGCCGAGCTCGGGCATGAAGCCCTGGACGGCGTTCAGGATCGCGTAGTCGCCGCACCCCGGGCACCACCGGACCTCCTGGTCGGACTTGAAGTCCTTGGCAGTCAGCTGCACGAGCGTGCGGTCGCCGTTCCCGTTCCCGCCGGCCGCGCTCACGACGCGATCACCGCCTCGATCGCCTCCTGCAGCTCGGACGCCTTGAACGGGAGCCCGCGCACGCGGTTGTAGCCGACGGCGTCGACGAGGAACTCGGCGCGCACGAGCTGGAGCAGCTGGCCGAGGTTCATCTCGGGGACGAGCACCTTCTCGTAGCTTCGCAGCACCTCGCCCGTGTTGCGCGGGAACGGGTTCAGGTGATGCAGGTGCGCCTGGGCGACGGTGCGGCCTTCGCGGCGCACACGGCGCACGGCTGCGCCGATCGGCCCGAACGTCGAGCCCCAGCCGAGCACGAGGGTGGTCGCGTCGCCGGTCGGGTCGTCGACCTCGAGCAGCGGGATGTCGGCCGCGATCCCGGCCACCTTGGCCGCGCGCAGCCGCGTCATGAGGTCGTGGTTCTCGGGGTCGTACGAGATCGCACCCGTCACGTCCGCCTTCTCGAGTCCGCCGATGCGGTGCTCGAGCCCCGGCGTGCCGGGGATCGCCCACGGTCGCGCCAGCGTGTCGGGATCGCGCTCGTAGGGCTGGAACGCACCGTCGCCCGCCTCGGCGAACGGGACGGAGATGTCGGGCAGCGAGTCGACGTCCGGGATGAGCCACGGCTCGGAGCCGTTCGCGAGGTAGGCGTCCGAGAGCAGGTAGACCGGCGTGCGGTACTTGATCGCGATGCGCGCCGCCTCGATGGCCGCGTCGAAGCACTGCGCCGGCGTCGAGGCCGCCACGACCGGCACGGGGCTCTCACCGTTCCGGCCGTTCAGCACCATGAGCAGGTCGGCCTGCTCGGGCTTCGTCGGCATGCCGGTCGATGGGCCTGCGCGCTGGATGTCGAGGATGACGAGCGGCAGCTCGAGCGTGATGGCGAGGCCGATCGTCTCCGCCTTCAGGACGACGCCCGGGCCGGCAGACGTCGTCACGCCGAGCGAGCCGCCGAAGGCCGCGCCGAGCGCGGCGCCCGCGGCGGCGATCTCGTCCTCGGCCTGGAACGTGCGAACGCCGAAGGCCTTGTGACGCGCGAGCTCCTCGAGGATGCCGGAGGCGGGCGTGATGGGGTAGGCGCCGAGGAAGAGCTCGAGACCGGACTGCTTCGCGGCCGCGATGAGCCCGTACGCGAGAGCCGTGTTCCCCGTGATCTGGCGGTAGACGCCGGGCTTGAGCTGCGCCGGGGCGATCTCGTACGAGACCGCGAAGTCCTCCGAAGTCTCGCCGTAGGCATAGCCGGCCTTGAACGCGAGCGTGTTCGCCTCCGCGATCGCCGGCCGCTTGCCGAACTTGTGCTCGATGAACGCGAGCGTGCCCTCGGTGGGGCGCGTGTAGAGCCAGCTCATCAGCCCCAGCGCGAAGAAGTTCTTCGAGCGCTCGGCCTCGCGCGGCGTGATCCCCTCGACGCCCTTCAGCGCCTCGACCGTCATCGACGTGAGCCCGACCTCGTGCACGTGGTAGTCCGCGAGCGAGTCGTCCTCGAGCGGGTTCGTCTCGTAGCCGGCCTTCTGCA
>JAPSGP010000363.1 GCA_031177445.1 Acidimicrobiia bacterium | reverse complement strand
CCAGTCGAACTCACGAGCCGCGAGGTCGAGCCCGTTGGCGCGGAGCTTGCCCGCCAGCTCGGGGTCGTCGAGCAGCTGCCGGATGGCCGCCGCCATCGCCGGCGCGTCTCGCGGTGGTACGACGAGCGCGGTCTCCCCGTCGAAGGCGTACTCCCGGCACCCTCCGTTGTCGGTGGTGACGAGGGGCGTGCCACATGCCAGCGCCTCGAGCCCGGGCTGGCCGAAGCCCTCGAACCAGCTGCCGACCGCGAACATGCGGGCGGCGTCGTAGGCACGCCCGAGACCGGACTGATCGAGGTTCCGGGCGGCATACCCCTCGATCCGGGCCCCCGCGAGCCGTCCCGCGGCCAAGACGGTGTCGGTGCCCTTCCAGGTGCGCCGGCCGTCGCCGACGCACAGGACCTCGTGCCGCTTCGGGCCGCCGTAGGGGCGGAACACGTCGCGGTTGACCCCGCCGAGCTGCACCGTCGGACGATGGCCGATCTCGGCCGCGATCTGGTCTGCGGTCCAGTTGCTGTTGGCGAGCTGGAGGTCGACCGGCACCCGCAAGCTCTCCCAGCTCCCCTCCTTCCCGTACAAGCGGCCGTAGTGCAGCGCATAGAAGACGCGGCGGGACGCTGATCGGAAGCGCTCGAGGAGATGCCACTGCGGTTCGTGGGTGAAGAGCACGAGGTCGAGCGCGTCCTCGAAGCCGTCCCGCAGGGGCTTGATCTTGGCGTCGCAGCGCATCCAGGTGCAGCGGAGCTCGGCCGCGTCGGGGAGGTAGAACGTGACCTGGTGACCTCGGCCGACCAGGCGGTTGGCGAACTCGACCATGCGCCGGATGCCGCCGTATCGCCAGAGGTGCGGCTCGATGAAGCCGATGCGCATCGGCGCCGCGGCCGCGCTCACGTGCGCGAGCGCCCCGCGGCGGCATCCAGCGTGGTGAGGAATCGCTCCATCAGAGTCGACGAGCCGGCGGCAGTGGCGCCGTTGCTCGAGGCAGGGCCGGCCGGCAACCACGCAACGATTTCCCGGGCGATGCCGGCGACCGGCTCGACGAGCCCGGGTGGGAGCGCCGCCTCCTGGCCGGTCGACACCGCGAGCTCCCAACCGGTGGCGAGCTGGTTCGCCATCGCGGTGCGGGCGACGGTCGCCGCCCGGCGAGGACCCGTGGGCGTCACGACGGTTCCCCGCAGGTTGGCCTTCGCCGCCATCGCCCCCCGGAGGAGGGCAGCGGCGTGGCGGTACTCGGCAGCGGGATCGTCGGCGAAACCGGCGCGCTCAGCCGGCGTCCGCGGGTCACCCATCTGTGTGCGGCGCAGGATCGCAGAGAAATAGAGCGCGGAACCGGTGAGGCGATCGAGGAGCATCTTCACCGTCTGACCCGGCTCGCGCGTCGGCGTGTCGTATTGAATCGGCGCCACGTTGCCCACCACCACCTCGAGCCAGGCGGTGGCGGCGTCGTACGTCGCGAGCATCCGGGCGGCGGCGCCTCCGGGACCGCTCCCCGGCGCGGTGAACGATGGATCCGGATGCCACATCGAGAGGTCGAGGTCGAACATGCGCTCGAGCTTCCGGATGTCCTCGCGGAAGTACTCGTAGAGCTCGGCGCGATCTTCGGGCGAGAGCTCGCTGCGCCAGCGTCCCGATCCCTGCTGATTGCTGAACACGACTTCGTCGAGCTCGGAAGGAACGAAGGACGAGGGAGCGCCGATGTGCTGGAGCGCGCGTTCGTACACCGGGAGCGGGTCGTCACGCACGTCGTCCTGCAGGAGCACGAGCAGCTGATCACCGAACAGTCGCTTGTATGGTCGCAGCGTCGCCGCGTACCACCCCCCGGCGATCAGCCCGTAGCGTTCCTCCTCGGGCGGCTGGGCCCGCACGAGGTCCATGAGCTTCGCGTTCGGTCGGATTCGCTCGCGGCGCTTGTGGTGGACCATGGCGGAGTTGGCCCGGTCGACCGGATTGCGCAGGATGGCGATGAGCTTGACGTCGGGCACGGTGTCCTTGATCCGGCGTGCGACCCCGGCGGGCGCGTGATGCCAGATCATGTAACCCGGCGTCGCTTCTCCCACGAACTGCTCCCCCGACCAGCCGTCGAACTGGGCTCGGTACCAGTCGGTCCCGAGTGTCTGGTAGCGCCGCCGGTTGAAGAACGCGAGCTCGTAGTCGGCGGTGAAGATGTCGGGGTGGAGGCCGAGGTTGTGGCGCAGCCAGCGCGTCGCGCTCTTCTGCGCGCCGATGATCAGGAAGTTCGGGAGGGGAAGCTCGGTTTCCGGCATCGGGATGGATCAGCTACGGGCCTCGGACGCTGGTGACGCCTCGAACCTGGTGCCGTCGGCGCCAACGATCATCATCGCGCTCCCGTCGCGTGCGGGCGCCCGCCCCTCGGGGCGCGCCGCGCCTCCCTCACGCTCGCCTCGTAGCTCCTCGATCTTGTCCCGGAGTCGATTGACGTCGTCCTTGACCCGGCTCTGCTCGACCTTGAAGCCGATCGCGAAGCCCGCGACGAGCCCGACGACGAGCGCGACCGCAGCGATCGCGAGCACCATCGGATTGCGCCACGGGGCCACGGGCGCTGCAGGCGCTGATGCGCTGGTCGGGTCCACACGCCTCCCTTCAGGGTTCTCCTGGCGGGCTACAGCTTGGCCGATACCGGGGATTGATTCCACGCCATCTCGCCAAACCGGACGATTGTCAAAACCCGTACGTAGCCCGTTCCGGGTACCTTGGCGCCGACCACCGATCCATGACGCCGGAGTCCGCTCGTGAGCGAGGTCGCGCCCCGCCGCTTCTTCTTCATCCACATCATGAAGACGGGCGGGGCAACGTTCCGCCAGCACGTGTACGAGAACTTCGGATCGGGCGAGGTCTACCCGGTGCCGAACGTCGACGACATGGATCGGGCCTGGCTCGTCGAGTACGTGCTGAGCCTGCCCGCGGAGCGGCGGACTGCCTTCCGTGCGTACACGGGTCATTTCCCGTTCGTGGTCACCGAGTTGCTCCCCGACGACCTCACGACGCTCACGATCATCCGGGATCCGGTCGCGCGCACGATCTCGTACCTCAAGCACTGCAAGCGCTACCACGACCATCACCGGGAGCTGAGCCTGGAGCAGATCTACCAGGACGAGTTCCACTTCGAGTGCTTCATCCACAACCACCAGACGAAGATCTTCTCCATGACCACCGGCGACAAGCTCGAGAGCTACATGGACATCGTGTCCGTCGACGACAAGCGGCTCGAGGTCGCAAAGGCCAACCTCGAGAAGGTCGACGTGTTGGGACTGAACGAGCACTACCCGCAATTCCTCGAGGAGCTCCAGGACCGGTTCGGGTGGAGCTTCGGGCGTACGCGCAACCGCCGCGTGAGCAAGGAGAAGTGGGAGGCATCGCCGCAACTCCGGCAGCGGATCGCAGCCGACAACGCGGCCGACATGGCGTTCTACGCGCACGCGCAGCAGCTCTACGAGCAGAGAAGGAAGGCGAGACTCGCGTCGTGAGCGCGGCGCGCGCCGGAAATCGACCCCCTACGGATACGACGTTGGGCGTTTCTCCGCGCTTCGACGAGCGA
>JAPSGP010000013.1 GCA_031177445.1 Acidimicrobiia bacterium | reverse complement strand
CCTCGGTGATCCGGGACGCCCTCGTACCCGATGATCCCGCCGGCTGATCACGGAGGCTCGACATGACCGACACCTCTGCGCGTTCGTTCGAACTTCCCGGATTCCGGGGTGAGCTGCTGCATCCCGGTAGTGACGCCTACGACGACGCTCGCACGGTCTTCAACGGCATGATCGACCGGCGTCCGGCACTCATCGCGCGGGCCGCCACCGCCGACGACGTCGTCACCGCGGTCAACCTCGCACGGGACCAGGATCTGCCGTTGTCCGTCTACGGCGGGGGACATGGGGTCACCGGTTCTGCCGTGTGTGATGCAGGCATCTGCGTCGACCTGCGGGGGATGAAGGGCATCGCCGTCGATCCCGAAGCACGAACCGCGCGGGCCGAGGGCGGGCTCACCTGGGGCGAGCTCGATGCCGCGACCCAGGAACACGGTCTGGCCGTCACAGGCGGGCGCATGTCGGGGACTGGGATCGGCGGCTTCACGCTCGGCAGCGGGAGCGGGTGGCTCGAGCGCAAGATCGGGTTCACCTGCGACAACCTGATTCGAGCCGAGGTTGTTACCGCAGACGGTCGCAAGGTCGTCGCGTCCGCCGACGAGAACACGGATCTCTTCTGGGGCTTGCGAGGAGGCGGCGGAAACTTCGGCGTGGTGACGGCGTTCCATCTTCGGCTCCACCCGGTCGGTCCGATCGTGCTGGGAGGCATGCTCATGTATCCCGCACCGATGGCGGGGAAGTTCCTGCGCTTCTGGCGAGACTTCATGCTGGCGGCGCCCGACGAGATCGGCAGTGCCGTCGCGTTCCTCACCGCGCCACCCGAGGAGTTCGTTCCCGAACCGGTGCGAGGACACCCCGTCGTCGGGGTCATCGTCTGCTACGCCGGTGACCCTGGTGAGGGTGAAGAGGTGCTTCGGCCATTGCGTGAGTTCGGTCCGCCGGGGCTCGACATGGTGCAGCCGATGCCGTATGTCGCGGTGCAGCAGCTCATCGACCCGCCGAACCAGAAGGGTTTCCTCAACTACTGGTCCGCCGACTTCATGGCGGAGCTCCCCGACGAAGCCCTCGACACGCTCGTGCGTCACGCGACGAAGCCGGTCTCACCGATGTCGCAGATCCTCGTCTTTCCGGGCGGAGGAGCGATTGCGCGGGTCGGCGAGGACGAGACTGCTTTCGGTCAGCGCACCGCGCGCTTCAACGTGCACTACATCTCGATGTGGGCGGAACCCGCCGACACCGAGACGAACATCGCGTACACGCGCGAGATCGCCACGGCGATGAAGCCCTGGGCGACCGGGCGCGCGTACCTCAACTTCATCGGCGACGAAGGCATCGACCGTGTCGCGGCCGCGTTCGGTCCGGAGAAGTACGCCAAACTGCAGGAGCTCAAGGCGAAGTGGGACCCGACGAACCTGTTCCGCCACAACCAGAACATCCCGCCCGCCTGACCCGGCCGGCTCGTCAGTCGGGGCGCGCGCGAAGTAGCCCGAGCGCGAGCGCGGGATAGATCACCACGGAGAGCAGGCCCGCGGTGAGGAGCGCGGCACTGGTCGCGGCGTCGAAGATGTCGAGCTCCACACCGAGGTGCGCGGCGACGACGAGGAACGTCAGGGACGTTGCCTGCAGGAGACCCCCGGTGAAGGCGTGGCGCCGGCCGACGAGCGGGCGATAGAGCAATGCGGGCGCGCCGCGCACGACGAGCAGCGCGACCAGGAAGCCCGGGACCAGCAGCCAGTGCTTGGGCGCCTCGAACAGCGCGTCGGCATCGAAGCGCAACCCACTGGTCACGAAGAACACCGGGACGAGGAAGCCGTAACCGATGGCTTCGATCTTGGCCCGAAAGCGGTCGTGCACGAGATGCCGATCCGGGTCCACGATCCGCAGGAGCGTGCCCGCCACGAACGCGCCCAGGATCGTCTCCAGCCCGAGCTCCGCCGACAGGACGAGGAACACCGCGAGGAGCACTACCGCGATGCGCACGCCGAGCTGGGCCGACGTCTCCTCCATCCGCAGCAACGTGCCCGAGACGCGGATCGAACGCCCGGCGCGGGACAGCGCGAGGCCGATGGCGACGGCGAGAAGCGCGAAGACGAGGAGCAGGAACGCAGTCGCGCCCGCGCCGGACGAGTTGCCCGAGAAGAACAGGGACACGAGGACGATCGAACCGAACTCGGCGACCGAAGACGACGCCAGGATGAGCTGACCGAATTCCGTCTCAGTATGGCCGGCGTCTCGCAACACCGGGACGACCAGGCCGAGCGAGGTCGACGCGAGCGCGATCGCGACGAACAGCGGGCTCTGCGTTTCGCCGACGAGCTCGATCACGCCGCCGACGCCGAGCGCGAGCACGAACGAGATGGCGTACGCGAGTGCGATCCTGCCGGCACCATGGCGCAGCCGCTCAGGATCGATCTCGAGGCCCGCCAGGAAGAGGAGAAAGCCGAGACCGAACAACGCCAGGACATTCGTCGGGACATCGACCTCGAACCAGTCGAGCCCGGATGGGCCCACGACGATGCCGAACACGATCTCGAGCACGACCGCGGGCATCCGCAGCGCGGGCGCGAGCTGAACCAGCAGTGGCGCGAGCAATGCGATCACCGCGACGACCAGAACGGTCTCGAAGCTCAAGCTCTCCACGAACGGCGCTCAGCCTCGTGCCCGCTCGACCGTCAGCCCGACCTCCTGGCCGTACGACAGCTCGAGGTTGTGGCCGTCGGGGTCGCGGATCATCGCCCAGTACCCGACCGGCGGGCCCGAGTCGACGGGGCCGAGGACGGACCGTCCCTCCTCTCGGGCGGCGGCGCACTGGCGATCGACCTCGGCTCGGCTCTCGCACCCGATTCCCAGATGGGAAAACCCGGTCAGACCGCCCTGGACCGGGTGCTGCTCGATCAACACGACGACGAACGGGCGGGTGCGGTCGCTGATCCACACGACACGTTCGCCGGTTCGTTCGTCGACGCGGCTGTGCACGACCTGCATCGCCGCGTACCGCCGGTAGAACTCGATGCTGCTGTCCACGTCCGTGACGGGAAGTGCGACGTGGGTCAGGCCGCGGTCGATGGCCATCGCCAAGCAGCGTAGGTGAGCGTCCACGCCGTCAGAAGGTCCGGGACCGCCGGATTGGTTGGATACACTCGTCGTCCCCATGCCTGCGCTCACGACGCACGTCGAACAGCTCGGAAGCAACAAAGTTCGCTTGCACGTCGCGGTACCGGCGCCGGAGTTCGAGAAGGCGATCGATGCCGCCTTCCGCAAGCTCGCGCGCGAGGTGAAGATTCCGGGGTTCCGACCGGGCAAGGCGCCACGCCAGCTGCTCGAGGCGCGCTTGGGGACAGACCTCGCGCGCGAGGAAGCGCTACGGGACGCGTTGCCGCGCTACTACGCCGAAGCGGTGGAGAGCGAGCGGCTCGACACGATCGCGCCGCCGGAGATCGACATCACTGCCGGCGAGGAAAGCGGCGATGTCGAGTTCGATGCGGTCGTCGAGGTCCGGCCGATCGTCGAGCTCGCCGGCTACGACGAGCTTCGGGTCGAGCTGGCCGGTATCGCCGTGACCGACGAGGTCGTCGACGGCCAGATCGATGCGCTGCGAGAACGGTTCGCCGACCTGGAGGACTCCGCGGCGCCGCTGAGCTCCGGCGACTACGCCGAGATCGACATCAAGGGCTACGTCCACGACGACGTCGTGGACGCCCTGACCGCTACCGACTTCCTCTACGAGCTGGGTTCCGAGCTGGTCGTCCCGGAGCTCGACACCGAGCTCACCGGGAAGCGACCGGGCGACATCCTGAAGTTCACCGGGGTGCTCCCGGAGCGGTTCGGGGAGCGGGCGGACGAAGAAGTTGCGTTCCAGGTGTTGGTGAAGGAGGCCAAGCGCAAGGTCCTTCCCGAGGTCACCGACGACTGGGCGTCGGAGGCGAGCGAGTACGACACCGTCGACGAGTTGCGCGACGACATCCGGCGCCGGCTCGAGCTCGTCGCCAAGGTGCAAGCGCAGATGGCCGTGCGCGACAAGGTCCTCGATACCGTCGCCGATCTCGTCGACATGGAACTGCCGGACGTGCTGGTCCAGCAGGAGATGGAGCGGCGGCTCCACGACCTCGCGCATCGCCTCGAGGCCCAAGGCGCCAACCTCCAGCAGTACATCGCCGCGACCGGACAGGACGAGCAGGCGTTCGTCGCGCAGGTGCGCTCTACGGCGGAACGGGCGGTGCGGGCCGACCTCGCACTCCGTGCAGTCGTCGTGCAGGAAGGCATCACCGCCACCGACGAGGAGCTCGACGAGGAGATCGGGCGGCTCGCCGAGCGCCTCGAGGAGAAGCCGGCCAAGGTGCGTCGGGATCTCGACCGGCGGGGGGTACTGGAGGCGGTACGCTCTGACATCGCCAGAGGGAAAGCGCTCCGACACCTCGTCGATCACGCGATCGTCGTCGACGAAGAGGGGAACACGCTCGATCTGAGTCTTCCGGAGGACGCGCCAGCAACCGCAATGGAAGAAGCACCGGTGCCATCAGCCCCGCTCGATGCGACGCAAGAAGCAGCCGTGCAAGAAGCCCCGCGAGAAGAAGGTGAAGCAGTTCAGTGAGCGATCCGATCCGCAACTACCTCGTCCCCACCGTCATCGAGCAGACCAACCGCGGTGAACGAGCGTTCGACATCTACTCGAGGCTGCTCAAGGAGCGAATCATCTTCCTCGGCACGCCGATCGACGACACTGTCTCCAACCTGATGATCGCCCAGCTGCTGCATCTCGAGAGCGAGGACCCCGACAAGGACATCTCGATCTACATCAACTCGCCGGGCGGCGAGATCACGGGGCTGTTCGCGATCTACGACACGATGCAGTACATCAAGCCCGACGTGCAGACCATCTGCGTCGGGCAGGCGGCGTCGGCGGCCGCGGTGCTGCTGGCGGCGGGCGCCCAAGGCAAGCGCTTCGCCCTGCCGCACGCCCGCATCCTGATCCACCAGCCTCATGGAGGCGCATCCGGCCAGGCGGTCGACATCGAGATCCAGGCCAAGGAGATCATCCGGATGCGTGAGCTACTCGACGAGCTGCTGGCGCACCACACCGGCCAGCCCGTCGACAAGGTCGCCCACGACACCGACCGCGACTTCATCATGAGCGCTCCCGAGGCCGAGACCTACGGGATCGTCGACGAAGTGATCACCAACCGAGAGCTCGCTCAGGTGGCCGCCGCCGCCGGGGTGAGCTGAGGAACCACGTCCAGGGGCTGAGGGGGAGCGTCGTGGCCAAGTTCGGTGACGGTGGCGATCTGCTGAAGTGCTCGTTCTGCGGGAAGAGCCAGAAGCAGGTCAAGAAGCTCATCGCCGGCCCTGGTGTCTACATCTGCGACGAGTGCATCGACCTCTGCAACGAGATCATCGAAGAGGAGCTCTCGCAGAGCTCGGAGGTCAAGTTCGACGACCTCCCGAAGCCGCGTGAGATCTACGAGTACCTCAACGACTATGTGATCGGTCAGGAACAGGCGAAGAAGATCCTGTCGGTCGCGGTGTACAACCACTACAAGCGTGTGCAGGTCGGCGCCTACGGCGATCCCGACGTCGAGCTCCAGAAGAGCAACATCCTGCTGATCGGGCCCACCGGATGCGGCAAGACGCTGCTCGCGCAAACGCTGGCGCGCCTGCTGAAGGTCCCGTTCGCGATCGCCGACGCCACCGCGCTCACCGAAGCCGGCTACGTGGGCGAGGACGTCGAGAACATCCTGCTGAAGCTGATCCAGGCGGCCGACTACGACGTCAAGAAGGCCGAGACCGGCATCATCTACATCGACGAGATCGACAAGATCGCGCGCAAGGCGGAGAACCCCTCGATCACCCGCGACGTGTCCGGTGAGGGCGTGCAGCAGGCGCTGCTGAAGATCCTGGAAGGCACCACCGCGTCGGTCCCGCCGCAGGGTGGCCGCAAGCACCCCCACCAGGAGTTCATCCAGATCGACACGACCAACATCCTCTTCATCTGTGGGGGTGCGTTCGCCGGCATCGACAAGATCATCGAGAGCCGGGTCGGCAACCGCGGGGTCGGCTTCGGCGCCGACATCCGCAAGTCGGAGGAGAAGGATCTCGGACGGATCCTGGCCAAGGTGCTTCCGGAGGACTTGCTGAAGTTCGGGCTCATTCCGGAGTTCGTGGGCCGCCTGCCCGTCATCGGCGCGGTGCACAGCCTCGACAAGGAAGCCCTGATCCGCATCCTGGTGGAGCCCAAGAACGCGCTGCTGAAGCAGTACCAGAAGTTCTTCCAGTTCGACGACGTCGAGCTCGTGTTCACCGAGGACGCGCTCGAGGCCGTCGGCGAAGAGGCGTTGAAGCGGGGCACCGGGGCTCGTGGGCTCAGGGCGATCCTCGAGGAGGTCCTCCTCGAGGTCATGTACGACCTGCCGAGTCGCTCCGACATCGCACAATGCGTGATCGACGCCAGCGTCGTGCTCGAGCGCGTGACGCCGACGCTCGTCACCGCGGGCGAGTCCAGCCGCCGCAGCGCGTAGCTACCGCGACCCGCGACGGCAGCGGGAGGCGTATCGCCGCTCCTCATACGGAGCTTGCTCGGCGGCCTGCGGCCGCCATCGCTCGCTCCAAAATCGTCGCCGGCGACACGCCTCCCGCTGCCGTCTTGCGGTCATGGCTCCGTCTGCGAGAAGGCCTGCTTCATAAACTGCCTGCGTGAGTCCTGTTCCCGAGAAACCCAGCATCGACGGGCTCGAGGCCAAGTGGGGCGCGCGCTGGGACGCCGACGCCACCTATCGATTCGATCGCACGAAGACCCGGGGCGAGACCTTCTCGGTCGACACGCCCCCTCCCACGGTCAGCGGCTCGCTCCACATGGGATCGGTGTTCGGGTACGCCCAGACCGATGCGGTCGTGCGCTACCGACGGATGCGGGGGTTCGAGGTCTTCTACCCGATGGGGTGGGACGACAACGGGCTCGCGACCGAGCGGCGGGTCCAGAACTACTACGGGGTTCGCTGCGACCCGTCGCTTTCGTACGACCCCGAGCTCACGCCTCCGGAGACGCGCGGCAAGCAGGAGGTACCGATCTCGCGGCCGAACTTCGTCGAGCTGTGCGAGCGGCTGACCGCGATCGACGAGCAGGCCTTCGAGGACCTGTGGCGCCGGCTCGGGCTGTCCGTCGACTGGTCGCTGACCTACACGACGATCGGTGATGTCGCGCAGCGTGTGTCGCAGCGTGCATTCCTGCGGATGGTCGGGCGCGGCGAGGCCTATCAGTCGGAAGCACCCACGCTGTGGGACGTCGACGACCGCACCGCGGTCGCGCAGGCGGAGCTCGAGGACCGTGAGCAGCCGGGCGCGTACCACCGGGTGCGGTTCGCAGGGCTCGACGGCCAGTCCGACGTCCTGATCGAGACGACCCGACCCGAGCTCATCCCGGCCTGTGTCGCGCTGGTCGCGCACCCGGACGACGCCCGCTACCGCGACCGCTTCGGCACCGAGGTCGCCACGCCGTTGTTCGGTGTGCGCGTGCCCGTGCTCGCACACCACCTTGCCGATCCCGACAAGGGCACTGGGATCGCGATGATCTGCACCTTCGGCGACGTGACCGACGTGGTGTGGTGGCGCGAGCTCCAGCTCCCGACCCGCAGCGTCATGGGGCGCGACGGCCGTCTCCAGGCCGAGCCGCCCGGGTGGGACGCCACCGACCCGGCGGCGGCGGCGCGCTACCGCGAGCTGGGTGGCAAGACGGTCAAGCAGGCGCGCGAGCGGGTCGTCGAGCTCCTCGACGAGAGCGGAGCGCTCGACGGGGAGCCTCAGCCGATCGTGCACCCGGTGAAGTTCTACGAGCGCGGCTCGCGGCCGCTCGAGATCGTCACGACGCGGCAGTGGTACATCCGGAACGGCGCGTACGATCCCGAGCTCCGCGCGGTGTTGCTCGAGCGCGGCCGGGAGCTCCATTGGCACCCGCCGCACACGCGCTCCCGGTACGAGAGCTGGGTCGAGGGCCTCAACACCGATTGGCTCATCAGCCGGCAGCGCTTCTTCGGCGTGCCATTCCCGGTGTGGTACCCGGTCAGTGCCGACGGCGCCGTCGACTTCGACCGTCCGCTGTTCCCGTCCGAGGATCGTCTTCCGGTGGACCCCTCGAACGACGTCCCCGACGGGTACACCGCCGAGCAGCGCGGCGCGCCGGGGGGATTCGTCGGCGATCCCGACGTGATGGACACGTGGGCGACGTCGTCGCTCACTCCGCAGATCGCGACGCGGTGGGAGGACGACCCCGACCTCTTCGGACGGCTCTTCCCGATGGACCTGCGTCCGCAAGGCGGCGAGATCATCCGCACGTGGCTGTTCGCGACGGTGCTGCGCGCCCACTTCGAGCACGACGCGCTGCCGTGGCGGCACGCCATGATCAACGGCTGGGTGCTCGACCCCGATCGCAAGAAGATGTCGAAGTCCAAAGGCAACGTCGTCACGCCGGTCGAGTACTTCGATCGCTACGGGACCGACGCGGTGCGGTACTGGGCGCTGAACGGCCGGCCCGGGGTCGACACCGCCTTCGACGAGGGGCAGATCAAGGTGGGCCGCCGGCTGGCCATCAAGCTCCTCAACGCGTCGAAGTTCATGCTCGGTGTACGGGGCGAGGTCGCAGCTGCAGACGCCGAGGTCTCGGCGGCGCTCGATCGATCGCTGCTGCGCTCGCTCGCCGGCGTCGTCGCCGACGTCACCGAGGCTTTCGACGACTTCGACTACGCCCGCGCGCTCGAGCGCACCGAGCGGTTCTTCTGGGGATTCTGCGACGACTACCTCGAGCTCGTGAAGCAGCGCGCCTACGGCTCCGACAACCGGGATGCTGCCGGCGCGGCGTCGGCGCGCCGCGCGCTCGAGCTGGCGCTCTCGACTCTGCTCCGCCTGTTCGCCCCGCATCTGCCGTATGTGGCCGAGGAGGTGTGGTCGTGGTGGCAGGACGGATCGATTCACCGCGCACCGTGGCCCGAGGCGAAGTCACTGCGTGACGCTGCTGGGCAAGGCGATCTGTTGGTGTACGAAGTGGCGAGCGACGTGCTCGGGGAGATCCGCAAGGCGAAGACGGCGCAGCAGAAATCTCTTCGCACCGAGGTCGAGCTCGCGGTCGTGCGCGACACCGCGGAGCGGCTGGCAGCACTGTCGAGTGCACGCGCCGACGTGTGCGACGCCGGTCGAATCCGAGTGGTCGAGCCGCTCGAGGGCGACGCGCTGTCGGTCGAGGTCAAGCTCATCGACGTCGACGATTCCTGAGCGCGGCTCGTGGAGTCCGAGGCTGCGCTGGCGTGGCTCGACGCACACGTCAATCTCGAGTCGATCGGATTGCCGCCGGCTGCCAGCCGACGGGGGACGGCACCCACGCTCGAGCGGATCCGGGCGCTGGCCGAGCTGCTGGGATCGCCTCAGCTGTCGTACCCCGCGATCCACGTCACCGGGACGAACGGCAAGACGTCGGTGGCCCGCATTGCCGTCGAGCTGCTCGCGGCGGCCGGGCTGTCGGTCGGCTCGTACACGAGCCCACACCTCGAGCGGGTCAACGAGCGGCTGGCGTGGAATGGCCAGGCCATCGACGATCCGGAGCTGGCGCGGCTGCTGAGCTCGCTGGCCGAAATCGAGCCCCATCTCTCCGACCAGCCGAGTTACTTCGAGATCCTGACCGCGGCCGCGTTCGCGTGGTTCGCGGACGTCGCGGTGGACGTCGCCGTCGTGGAGGTCGGCGTTGGTGGGACCTGGGACGCCACCAACGTCGTGGACGGCCAGATCGCGGTGGTGACGAACGTGAGCATCGACCACGTCGAGTACCTCGGCCCGACGCGCGCCGACATCGCCGCCGACAAGTCGGGGATCGTGAAGGCTGACTCGGTCCTCGTGCTCGGCGAGATCGACCCGGAGCTGGCCCCGATCTTCCACGACGCCGGCGCGGTGGAGGTCCTGACCCGTGACGTGGACTTCGGGGTGGGTCACAACGAGCTCGCCCACGGGGGGCGTCTGATCGAGCTGTACACAAGAACGAGCCGGTTCGGGAACCTGCTGTTGCCGTTGCACGGCGCGTACCAGGCGGACAACGCCGCGATCGCGCTGAGCGCAGTCGAGTGCTTCTTCGGCCCGCTCGACGAGGACGTCGTGCGGAGCGCGCTCGCCAACGTCTCCTCCCCGGGACGGCTGGAAGTGGTTCGGCAGCAGCCGCTGGTGTTGCTCGACGGCGCGCACAACGTTGCCGGCGCGCACGCGTTGCGTGACGCACTCGAAGACGAGTTCCCACCGACACCGCGAACGATCGTCGTCGGTCTACTCCGCGAGAAGGAGCCCCATGAGATGCTCGAGGCGCTGGGTGCGCTCGACGCCGCCTGCATCGTCTGCTGTCGCCCGCCGAGTCCACGCGCACTCGATCCCGACGACCTCGCGTCCGCGGCGCGCGACCTCGGAGTTGATCCCGAACGAGTCCACGTCGTCGACGCGGTCGGCGACGCCGTGATGCGTGCGCTCGACCTCGCCGGATCCGACGAGCAGGTGATCGTGACCGGGTCGTTGTACGTCGTCGGTGAGGCGCGCCGCGCGCTCGTCCACTAGATTCCCGCGGCGACGGCGGCTTTGCCGACCGTCGCCGCAGGAGACCGAGCCTGCGAGGGCGACCTAGAAAGAAATGCGATGAGCACCCGGACGCTGCTTCTCTGCAAACCCGACGCGCTCGAGCGCGGTCTCGTGGGCGAGATCGTCGCCCGACTCGAGGCGCGCGGCCTGCGGATCGTCGCGATGGACCTGCGTCAGATCGACAAGGAGTTCGCGGGCCGTCACTACGCGGAGCACGCGGAGAAGCCCTTCTTCGGGGACCTGGTCGCGTTCATCACCCGCGGGCCCCTGGTCGCGATGGTCGTCGAAGGCGGACCCGACACGTGGAAGCTCGTGCGCACGATGATGGGCGCGACGAATCCCGCCGATGCCGCACCGGGCACGATCCGCGGCGACTTCGCGATCGAGACGACCGAGAACCTGGTGCACGGCTCCGACGGTCCGGAATCGGCAGAACGGGAGATCGCGCTGTTCTTTCCCGACCTGAGCTGAGTGCGCGCCGGTCCGCCGCGCGCCTCTGTCCGTTTTGTCAGAGAAGGTCGAGAACGGTCGGGCTGGACCGTGCTGCACCGAGCCCATAGCCTGGGCGTCTTGCCAGCTCAGTCGGGCGGAGTAGCGTGACTCAACCGTGGTTGTCGTCGGTCGTCGGCCGCGACATGGCAGTCGATCTCGGGACCGCCAACACCGTGGTCTACGTGCGCGGCCAGGGGATCGTGCTCAACGAGCCGTCCGTGGTCGCGATCAACACCAAGACCGGCCAGCCGCTCGCGGTCGGGGCCGAGGCGAAGCGCATGATCGGGCGCACGCCAAGCCACATCCAGGCGATCCGGCCGCTGAAAGACGGCGTGATCGCCGACTTCGACATCTGCGAGAAGATGCTGCGGTACTTCATCCAGAAGGTGCACCAGCGCCGCTGGGCGAAGCCGCGCATGGTCATCTGCGTGCCGTCGGGGATCACAGGCGTCGAGCAGCGGGCGGTGCAGGAGGCGGCCGAGTACGCGGGCGCGCGGAAGCCCGCCTACATCATCGAGGAGCCCATGGCGGCCGCGATCGGCGCCGGTCTCCCGGTGCACGAGCCGACCGGCAACATGATCGTCGACGTCGGCGGTGGCACGTCCGAGGTTGCGGTGATCTCGCTCGGCGGGATTGTCGCCAGCGAATCCGTCCGTGTGGCGGGCGACGAGATCGACGACGCGATCATCACGTACTGCAAGAAGGAGTACTCGCTCGCGCTCGGTGAGCGCACTGCGGAGGACATCAAGACGCAGCTCGCGAGTGCGTGGCCACTGAAGGAGGAGCTGTACGCCGAGATCCGAGGTCGCGATCTCGTCACCGGGCTCCCGAAGACCATCGTCGTCTCGACTGCCGAGCTGCGCGAGGCGATCGACGAACCGGTTCAGGCAATCTGCGACGCGGTCAAGTACACGCTCGACCGCACGCCCCCTGAGCTGGCCGCCGACATGATGGAGCGGGGGATCGTCATCACCGGTGGCGGATCGCTGCTCCATGGTCTCGACGCCCGGATCGCGGCAGAGACGGGCATGCCGATCCGGCGAGCGAAGAACCCTCTGTACTCGGTGGTGCTCGGTTCCGGGCAGTGCCTCGAGGAGTTCGACGCACTCAAGACCGTCCTGCTCTCTTCGCAACAGCACTGACGACCTCGTCGGGGAGGTCGCCCGCGTCGTGGTCGTGTACCAACAGGGGAATCGCCGTCGCCGTTCGATCCTGGCCCTGATCGTCATCACCGCCGTGGCCCTGATCACCCTCGATCTCCGGGAGTCCGGGCCCCTCACCGGCGTGCGCGACGGGGCCCGCGACATCGTCGAGCCCGTCAGCGGGGGAGTGGAGGCGGTGTTCTCGCCCGTCGGCGACTGGATCGACGGCATCGTGCACAGCGCCTCGCTCAGCGACGAGAACGCCGAGATGCGCCGCCGCCTCGATACGCAGCGGGGGAAGTTGGCCGAGGCCGAGGCCGCGATCGAGGAGAACCGACAGCTGAAGGCGATCCTTGATCTCGAGTTCGTCGAGGACGCCGACGCGGTCACCGCGCGCGTCGTCGGCGGTGCGCCCGGCAACTTCGAGTTCACGGTGCAGATCGATGCCGGCTCGAATCGAGGCGTCGAGGACGACATGACGGTCGTCACCGGCGCGGGCTTGGTGGGCAAGGTCGCGGAGTCGTCCGGACGGCGGGCGACGGTCTTGCTGCTGCGCGATCCCGAGTCCGGCGTTCGGGTGAAGCTCGACGACGGGACACGCGGATTCCTCATCGGCCGCGGCGACGCAGAGCTGCTCCGGCTCGACGAGATCCGCCGTGACGTCGAGGTGAAGGAGGGCGACCTTGTGACGACCGCCGGCGACGCCGAGAGCATCTTCCCTGGAGGAGTGCCGGTCGGGCGGGTCGCCCAGGTCGAGAACATCTCGGGTGAACCGCAGCAGCGCATCCTCGTTGAGCCCATCGTCGACTTCGGCCGCCTGGACGTCGTGAAGGTCCTCCCGGCCCCGACCCGATGATCTGGATACGCCGCCTTCGCCTCGCCCTGCTGATCCTGGCCGGCGTCATCCTGCAGACCACGCTGTTCTCCGAGGGACTGCGCGTGTTCGGCGTGACCGCCGACATCGGGCTGGTGATGACGATCGCAGTCGCCTACTACGGCGGGCCCGAGCTCGGAGCGGCGTACGGGTTCCTCGCCGGGCTGGCGATCGATTCCTTCCTCGAAACCCCGTTCGGTCTGTCGGCGCTGTCCTACTCGCTCGTGGGCTACGGCGTGGGCGCGATCCAGACGGGCCTGGTCCGCTCGATCCGGTGGATCGCTCCGATCCTGGGTGGGCTCGGCGCCCTGGCGGGCGGGGCGGTGTTCATCCTCGTCGGCGCGTTGGTCGGCCAGGAGCAGCTGATCGCGCTGCGCAGCCTGAAGGTGCTCGCCATCGCCTCGGTGTACGACGCCACCCTCGCGATCGTCGCGTTCCCCATCGGGCGCTGGGCGACCCGGCTCCCGGGGGTGCCGGTCAGGGGGTACCGGGGTGCCTGAGCCGATGATTCCGGCAGGATTGCTCGCGTTCCGGGCGCGCCATCGACCAACATGGTGCCCCGTACACGGACTCTGGATGGGGCGGAGCGCGTGATCGAAGGCCGCCGCACGCGGTTGACGGTGCTCGGCATCGTCGTGATGTTTCTCTTCAGCGCGCTCTTCACCCGGCTGTGGTTCCTACAGGTGGCCGACAACACGAGCTACTCGGCGGCCGCTACCGAGAACCGCATCAAGGTGGTGTACGAGCCCGCACTCCGGGGCCAGATCCTCGACCGGAACGGCAAACCGCTGGTCGAGAACGTGGCGACCGACGTCGTGACCTTCGACCGGAGCGCCGTTCTCACGAGTGCGGAGCGCCGGCAGGCGATCAATGGCCTCAGCTTCGTGCTACAGACGCCGGTCAAGAAGCTGGAGCGGATGATCAACCCGGAGACCAACCCCCGCGCCTCGCCGTATGCACCGGTCCCACTCGCCACCGACGTACCGGACGAGGCGCGCACGTACATCGAGGAGCACCGTGCCGACTTCCCCGGCGTCGACGTGAAGCGGGTCGCGGTCCGTCATTACCCGAACGGCACACTCGCGGCGCACCTGCTCGGGTACGTGGGCGAGATCAACGAGGACGAGCTCGAGGCGCGCGAGGGGGAGGGCTACCGGCAAGCCGATCTCATTGGCAAGGACGGTGTCGAGCTGATGTTCGAGTCGGTGCTGCGGGGCAAGCCGCGCCGGCTCGAGCTCGCGGTCGACAACCGCGGCCGCGTCGTGCGCACCGTCCGCGACCGCCCCGCGGTGCCGGGCAAGGACGTGCGGCTCACGATCGACGTCGACATCCAACGCGTCGCCGAGGAATCGCTGGCCCAGGGGATGGAGGGCGCGCAGCACCTACAGAACAGAGCCGAGCAGAGCAGCTACGACACTTTCAACGCCGCCGGCGGGTCGGTGGTCACACTCGACGCCACCGACGGGTCGGTGGTGGCGATGGCGTCGGCCCCGAGCTACGACCCGGCGGTGTTCAACCAGGGCCTTTCGCAGGAGGAGTTCGTGGCGCTGCGGGACAATCCCGGCCACCCGCTCATCAACCGAACCATCCAGGGGTTATACGCGCCCGGCTCGACGTGGAAGCTGATCACCGCGGTGGGGGCTCTCGAGACCGGCCAGCTCGACCCCAACTTCGGTTACAACGACCAGGGGTGCCTCGAAGTCTCCAATCTGACGTTCTGCAATGCGGGGAGGACAAAGCACGGCACCGTGAACCTGTCGCGCGCACTGACGGTGTCGAGCGACGTGTACTTCTACGAGCTCGGTCGGGACATGTGGCAGCACTACAGGACGTGGAAGCAAGCCAACGACGACGGCCTGCCGGCGGCCGACGATCTGATCAAGAAGGGCTACGCCATCCAGGACACCGCGCGGAGGTTCGGGTTCGGCGAGCCCACCGGGATCGGGCTCCCGAGTGAGCAGGGCGGCCGGGTTCCCGACCAGCAGTGGAAAGAGGAGTTCAACCGCGACGAACCGGACCCGGACAAGCGGCGCCAGAACTCGCTCTGGTTCCCCGGCGACAGCGTGAACCTCTCGGTCGGCCAGGGCGACCTGGTCGTGACCCCGCTCCAGCTCGCGTCGGCATACCTCGCCTTCGCCGACGGCGGGACGCTGTACACGCCCAGGGTCGCGCAGGCGATCCTCCAACCCGGAACCGAATCGGGGCAGCCACCCACCGTCTTCCGTGAGCTGCCGGCTCAGCCCGTCAAGGACATCGGGATCACCCCCGAGGTCTACGGACCGATCATGGAAGGCTTCACGGGCGCAGTCAGCGGACAGGGTGGCACCGCGCGGGGAGCGTTTACCGGCTACCAGCCCGGCGACGTGGCGGGCAAGACCGGCACCGCCGAGAACACGCCGCCGAAGCAGGACACATCGCTGTTCGTCGGGATCATGCCGGCGACCTCCCCCCGCTACGTGGTGACGACTGTGGTCGAAGAGGCGGGGTTCGGCGCCGACGTGGCTGCGCCCATCACCCGGCGGATCATCGACGCGCTCTACGGCAACCTCAACCCCGAAGCGGTCGGTGTTGCGCCGGCGGGCGTCGAGGACGACTGATGGCGACGACCGGAACCAGACTCTCCACCCGCCTCCCGCGCGCCGAGACGGGTCGGTTCGCGTGGCTGGCCACGTCTCCGCTGCGCTATCTCGATGTGGCGCTCGTCGGCTCGACCATCGCGATCAGCGCCCTCGGGTTGCTGATGATCTATTCGTCGACCCACGAACGCTTGCGAACACAGGGGATCGACGAGCTCTACTACGTCAAGCGCCAAGGCGTGTCGATGCTGATCGGTTTGGCCCTGATGGCTGCCCTGCTGGCGATCGACTATCGCAAACTGCGCGACTACGCAGTGCTCGTGTACGGCGTGACGATCGCGCTGCTGTTCGCGGTGCTCACGCCGCTGGGCTCGAACGCCCGCGGCTCACAGTCGTGGTTCCAACTGCCGGGCGGGTTCCAGCTCCAGCCGGCGGAGCTTGCGAAGTTCGGGATCATCGTGGCGCTGGCCGGCTACCTGCACAGCCATCGCGGTGAGATGGACCCGTGGAAGCTGACGGTCACGCTCGCGCTGGGGGCGGCGCCGATCGCGCTGGTGATGCTGCAGCCCGACCTCGGCACGGTCATGGTCCTCGGACTGATCGTGATCACGATGCTGGCGGTCGGCGGCGCAAAGCTGACGCACCTGCTGGTTCTGGGCCTGTTCGCAGCGACGTTCGTCGCCGCCATCGTGGGCCTCGGCTTGCTCCAGGACTACCAGGTCGACCGGCTGGCAGCATTCACCGGCGGTGGCGACGAGACGACGACCTACAACACCGAGCAGTCGAAGATCGCCATCGGCGCGGGAGGTGTGCTCGGACAGGGCTTCGACAACGGTGACCAGACCGGTGGCGGCTTCGTCCCCGAGCAGCACACCGACTTCATCTTCACCGCGGTGGGCGAAGAGCTCGGGTTCGTGGGCGCCGCCACGCTTCTCGTGCTGTTCGCGGTGGTGATGTGGCGCACGTGGCGCGCCGCGCTCCTGGCCCGCGACGTCTTCGGCACCTTGGTCTGCGCCGGCGTGCTCGCCATGTTCGCCTTCCAGAGCTTCGAGAACATGGGCATGACGATGGGGATCATGCCCGTGACCGGCATCCCCCTCCCGTTCATGAGCTACGGCGGCTCCTCCACCATCACGTCCTTCGCCTGCATCGCCCTCGTTGCGAACGTCCACATGCGCCGCTTCAGCTAGCGAGCGAACGCTCTGGTTTTTGGCGCCGCGAACCCGGGACTATTCCGGGTTCGCGGCGCCAAAACCGGGAGGGCGGGTCCGATAGGCTCGGGCGAAATGACCAGCCTGTGGACGCGGATCGAGCCGCTCCTGGCCAGGGTCGAGAAGCCTGCCCGCTACATCGGAATGGAGCGTGGCGCGCAGTCGCCGGTCCATTCGCCCGGCGCCGTGTCGTGGCTGCTCGTGTACCCCGACACCTACGAAGTCGGGCTGCCCAACCAGGGGCTCCAGATCCTCTACGAGATCCTGAACGAGCGTGACGACGCTGTCGCTGAGCGGTCGTACGCGCCGTGGCTCGATCTCGAGGCCGAGCTGCGACAGCACCGCCTGCCCCTGTTCTCGGTCGACACGCATCGGCCAGCGGGTGACTTCGACGTCCTCGCGTTCAACCTCTCCGCCGAGCTCGTGTACACGAACCTGCTGAACTGCATCGACCTCGCGGGTGTGCCGGTGCGGGCCGAGCAGCGCCGGCCCGAGCACCCGATCGTCGTCGCCGGCGGTCACTGCGCGTTCAACCCCGAGCCGGTCGCCGACTTCGTCGACGCGTTCGTGATCGGCGACGGCGAAGAGGCAGTCGGCGAGATGACCGAGGTCGTCCGGGCGTGGAAGGCATCGGGCCGCTCCACCCGTGATGGGGTCCTGCGCGAGCTGGCCACGATCCCCGGCGTCTACGTCCCGAGCCTCTATGAGGTCGAGTACGACGGACCGTTCATCCGCGAGGTCCGAGCGCGCGTTCCTGAGGCCCCCGACCGCATCGACAAGCGCACGGTCGCCGATCTCGCCGAGTGGCCGTACCCGAAGCAGCAGCTCGTACCCCTCGTCGAGGTCGTCCACGACCGGTTGAACGTCGAGATCTTCCGCGGCTGCACCCGAGGCTGCCGCTTCTGCCAAGCCGGCATGATCACGCGTCCGGTGCGCGAGCGCCCCGAGGACCAGGTGCGCACCATGGTCCAGGACGGTCTGCGGCGCACCGGGTACGAGGAAGTCGCGCTCACCTCGCTCTCGAGCGCCGACTTCTCGGGGATCGACGGCTTGGTCGCCGATCTCGTGAACGAGCAGGAGGGCACGGGCTGCGTGAGCCTGTCGCTGCCGTCACTGCGGGTCGACGCGTTCACCGTCGGCATCGCCAGCGAGATCCAGCGGGTGCGTCGCACTGGGCTGACGTTCGCCCCCGAGGGCGGAACGTGGCGCATCCGCCAGGTCCTGAACAAGCTCATCACCGAGGAGGACCTGTACGCCGCCGTCGACGGCGCCTACTCCCAGGGCTGGCGGCGGGTGAAGCTCTACTTCCTCGTCGGCGTGCCGACGGAGATGGACGACGACACACGCGGCATCGCCGACCTCGCCCGCAACGTGGTTGCCATCGGCCGGCAGTACGACAAGCGCGCCAGCTGCACCGCCTCGGTCGGCGGGTTCGTGCCCAAGGCGCACACGCCGTTCCAGTGGTTCGGCCAGAACAGCGTGGCCGAGCTCCATCGCAAGGTGGGTCTGCTCCGCGACGGCCTCAAGAAGTCCGGCGCGCAGCTCCGCTGGCACGATCCCGAGGCGACGTTCGCCGAGGGCATCGTCAGCCGCGGCGACCGTCGCATCGGCAGGGTGATCGAACGGGTGTGGCGCGCCGGCGGGACGTTCCAGGAGTGGAGCGAGCACTTCGAGCTCGGCCGCTGGCACGAGGCGATGGCGGCCGAAGGCCTCGACCCCGACTGGTACGTGACCCGTCACCGCACCGAGGACGAGATCCTCCCGTGGGACCACATTTCGGCGGGCCTCCACCGCGACTTCCTGTGGCAGGACTGGAAAGCCGCACTGCGCGAGCACGGCTTGCCCGACTGTCGCTGGACCCCGTGCTACGACTGCGGCGTGTGCACCGACTACGCGCTCGAGCACGTCGTTGCGTCGCCGGTGCCGCCCGCGGGCGGCAGCCAGGGCACGGGGCAGGACCTCAGCCGAGGCGAGCGGGTCCCGGTGGAGTTTCTCGGCGTGCGCGAAGGAACCCGCGAAGGAGCGTTTGCACGTGCGCGCCACTGACGGCTCTCCCGTGCGGCTGCGCTTCACCAAGCGCGGGAAGGTCCGCTTCATCTCCCATCGCGATGTCGCCCGCGCCTTCGAGCGCGCGTTCCGCATCGAGGCACTGCCGCTCGCGTTCACGCAAGGGTTCTCGCCCCGGCCCAAGGTGAGCTTCGGGCTCGCGCTCTCGGTCGGCCACGAGAGCGACGCCGAGTATCTCGACCTGGAGTTGCGGGAGCCGGTCCCGCCAGACTCGCTCCTCGGGCGAATCTCGGCCGCGCTGCCCATGGGCATGGACGTGACCGGGGCATCGGCGCTGGCCGAGCGTGCGCCGTCGCTGCAGGAGTCGGTGACGGCCGTCCGCTACTGCGTCACCGTGACCGACAACGATGGCGGCACGCCCTCCCTTGACGCCCTGCAGGAGGCAATCGACCGTGCCCTTGCGGCAGGTAGGCTGGAGGTCGTTCGTACTCGGAAGGGTAGGGAGACCGTCGAGGACGTGCGCCCCATCATCCGCGAGCTCGAGATCATCGG
>JAPSGP010000362.1 GCA_031177445.1 Acidimicrobiia bacterium | reverse complement strand
GTGTACCGGTCGAAGACGGTCCCGGGCCGGCACAAGACGATCGAAGGTGCGGAGCTCCTGGACAAGGTCATCAACATCGACCAGTCACCGATCGGGCGGACGCCGCGCTCGAACCCCGCCACCTACACCGGCGTGTTCGACAAGATCCGCTCGTTGTTCGCGGCCACCCAAGAGGCCAAGGTGCGCGGGTACCAGCCGGGGCGGTTCTCGTTCAACGTGAAGGGCGGCCGGTGCGAAGCGTGTGCCGGCGACGGAACAATCAAGATCGAGATGCACTTCCTGCCCGACGTCTACGTGCCGTGCGAGGTCTGCAAGGGCGCCCGCTACAACCGTGACACGCTCGACATCACGTTCAAGGGCAAGAACATCGCCGAAGTGCTCGACCTCTCGATCGAGGACGCCCACGACTTCTTCGCCAACCAGCCTGCGATCGCCCGCAACCTGGAGTGCCTGAACGCCGTCGGGCTCGGCTACGTCCGCCTCGGCCAGCCCGCGCCCACGCTCTCGGGTGGTGAGGCCCAGCGGGTGAAGCTGGCGTCGGAGCTGGGCAAACGCGCCACCGGCCGCACCATCTACATCCTCGACGAGCCCACGACCGGTCTGCACTTCGAGGACGTGCTCCGTCTGCTCGGCGTGCTGCAGCGACTCGTCGACACCGGCAACACCGTGATCGTCATCGAGCACAACCTCGATGTGGTGAAGTCGGCCGACTGGATCATCGACCTCGGGCCCGAAGGCGGCGACGGGGGTGGGCGCGTGATCGTCGAAGGAACCCCGGAACAGGTCGCGAAGACCGATGGCAGCCACACCGGGCGGTTCCTGGCGCCGCTCCTCGGGCTCGACCAGGGCGCAGTCGCGTGACCGAGGGGGTCGTCCATGACTCCTGGGAGCAGCACGCCGGCTGGTGGCAGCGGGAGTTCACCGACGGCGCCGACCCCGAGTACGAGGAGCAGATCCTGCCGCTGGTCGACGCGCACATGGCGGGAACCCATCGCGTGCTCGACATCGGCTGTGGTGAAGGACAGATCGCTCGGCGACTCACCGCGCTCGGCGCACAGGTCTTCGGCGTCGATCCGACCGTCGCCCAGATCACGATGGCGCAGCGGCGCGGCGGCGGGCCGGCATACGCACGAGCACTGGCCGAAGCCCTGCCGTACCCCGACCGGTCGTTCGACGCGGCCGTGATCTGCCTCGTGCTCGAGCACATCGTCGACTTCGAGCCCGTCATCGCCGAGGCCGGGCGGGTGCTGCAACCGGGCGGCCGATTCGTCCTGATGCTCAACCACCCGCTGCTGCAGGCACCGATGAGCGGCTGGATCATCGACCACACCCTCGGCGAGCAGTACTGGCGCGTCGGGCCCTATCTCACCGACGACGTCAGTAGCGAGGAGGTGGCCCCGGGCATCGACCTGCAATTCGTCCACCGCCCGCTGCATCGGTACGTCAACACCCTTGTCGCCAGCGGGCTGCTGATCGAGCACATGGACGAGCCGCCACCGCCACCCGGCTTCGTGCAGCGGGCACCCGAGTACACGGACGCCGGCAGCATTCCCCGCCTCCTGGTGCTCGTGACTCGCAAGCAGGCCTGACGGTCAGCTCGCCTCGACTCGGTCCAGCGCCCTTCCGACTGCGGCGCGTGAGCTGATTGCAGATGCGATCAGAACGGGTGGCGAAGGCCGCTCTCCTCGGTTTCGCGACCGAGGAAGGCGAAGCCCGCCCGGTCGACGGCGCGTGAGTGCTCCGTGTTCGTGAGCACGACCACGCCCGGCCCGCCGCCGCGGTCGAATCCGACGAACGAGCCGAAGCCGCCGGTGCCGCCGTTGTGCCAGGTCACCGAGCCCGTCGGGGTGCGCCGCTGCAGCCAGCCGAGCGCGATCTCGTCCCGCTCGTCGCGACGGCGGCGGGGCTGCTGGACGGCGACGAGCGCTGCTGCGATGGGTGTCGCGTCCGGCTCCATGTGCGCGCGCACGTAGATCGACAAATCACGCGCTGTCGAATGGAGCGCGCCTGCCGGTGCGATCGATGCGAAGTTCCAGTCCGACACCGGCGCACCGAAGCGATCGTGACCCCGGGCGGAACGGTTGCGCTGCTCCGTGGTGCGGGTCACGCCGGTGTCGCTCAGACCGAGGGGTGCACAGACGCGGTCGGCCACGAGGTCGGCCCAGTCCCGGTCCGCGGCCCGAGCCAGCGCGAGCCCGAGGAGCGCGAAGCCGAAGTTGGAGTAGCGGAAGGTGGTGCCGACCGTCCCTCGGGGCCGCGCGTGCCGCAGTGCGTCCTCGAGATCGCGCTCGGTGAGATCGCGGTACGGGTCAGGGTCCGAGAGGAGCGCCCGGAGCAGGAACCTACGGTTGCCCGGCAACCGCCGAAGTCCCGCGGTGTGCGTTGCCAGATCGAGCAGCGTGACCTGATCGGCAATGCTGCCGGCGCGCACGTACTTCGAGACGGGATCGTCGAGCGAGACGGACCCGTCCGTGACCATGCTCGCGAGGACGAGCGCAGTGAACGTCTTGGTCACGGAGCCGATCTCGAAGACGCTCGACTCGTCGAGCGGGCGCGCGCCTGGGCCTGCGTGGCCACGGGCGTGGAAGGTGACGGTGGTGCCGTCGATCACGACGACCACTGCTCCGGCCACAGCACGACGGGCGAGCCGTCCAACGGTGTCGTCGATCGCCGTGCCGGCGTCGGCTCGGGGGCGGGCGAGCCAGCCCCGAACCGGTGGCACCACGAACGCGACGAGCACGACGACGGCCGTGAGCGCGAGCAGGAGGTTTCCCGCGGTAGAGGCGTCGTCGGCGCCGGCCAAGTTGGCGGTGTGGGCGGCCGCGCCGAGGAGCAGGAGCACGACCGCCGCGCACAACAGCAGGGCGCGGAGCCGGAGCACGCTCACGGCGACGGGAAGTTAGTCGACAGTGCCCGCGGTGCTCGGCACGCCCGGGAGGTCGAGCATGCGCTGCAGCGCCACCCGCGCCCATTGCGCCGTGCGTTCGTCGACGACGATCTGGTTGACGACCTCGCGACGTACGAGCGCCTCGAGACACCATGCGAGGTGCGGGCCGTCGATGCGGAACATCGTCGAGCACGGACAGATCAGCGGATCGAGCGACACGATGGTCTTGTCGGGATGCTCGGTCGCCATGCGCTGCACCATGTGGATCTCGGTGCCGATCCCCAGCACCGCGCCCGGCCGAGCGCTCTCCACCCACTCGAGGATCCGCTCAGTGGAGCCGACCTTGTCGGCGAGCACGACGACCTCGCGTGCGCACTCGGGGTGCACCACGATCTCGCCGTCGGGATGCTCGGCTCGGAAGGCGTCGACGTGCTCGGGACGGAACCGTTGGTGCACGGAGCAGTGACCCTTCCAGAGCAGGAACGTGGCGTCCTTCACCTCACGTTCCTCGAGGCCGCCGAGCTCGAAGCGAGGGTTCCAGACACGCATGTCGCTCTCGTCGAACCCCATCTGGAAGCCGGTGTTGCGACCGAGGTGCTGGTCCGGGAAGAACAGGACCTTGTCGCCCTTGCGCAGCGACCACTCGAGGATCGCCTGCGCGTTCGACGACG
>JAPSGP010000361.1 GCA_031177445.1 Acidimicrobiia bacterium | reverse complement strand
ATGGGCGCAGAACGTGGCGCCTGCGACTCCGACCTACTGGGTGATGCGCGGATTCCGATCCGTGATCCTCGACGGCGGGAGTCTCGGAGCCGTCGCAGTCCCGGTCCTTGCACTCGTCGCGATGAGTGCCTTCCTCGTTCTCATCGCGGTGCGCCGGCTTCGCTTCGACGAGCAGAAGGTCGGCTTCATCTGACGCGTGCCATGACTGTCAGCATCCGAGCAATCTGTCAGCTCGACCTGTGGATCGGAACGGCTAGCCCTCGACGATCGTGCTGACGAAGCGCTCGAGCTGACGAAGGTTGCGGCACTCGAACACGCCGTCGCAGAAGATGCCGTACTCCGACACGATCGAGTCGCCGGTGTCCCAGTAGCCCCGCGGCTCGGGGTTCAGCCAGTACAGGTGACGCGCGCGCTGCTGGAGCTCCTTCAGCGTCCAGTTCTGCGATGCGTGATAGTTGTTGCGAGCGTCGCCGAGCAGGATGATCGACGACTTCGGCGTGACTTCGAGATGATGGCGCTCGAAGAACATCTCGAAGGCGTGGCCATAATCGGAGTGACCGTCGACCCACACAACATCGGCGTCGGTGTTCACCCGATGGATCGCTTCTGCGATGTCGTCGGACTCCTGGAAGAACCGCGTGACTTCGTCGATGCCGTCGATGAACACCCAGGACCGGACCTTCGAGAACTGGCTCGCCATCGCGTACACGAACTGCAGGGTGAAGCGAGCGAAGCTCGCCACCGACCCCGAGATGTCGGCCACCACCATGATCTCGGGCCGCGACGGTCGCGGGTGCCGGAACTTGGGCTCGGCCGGTACGCCACCGTACGAAAGCGAGTGGCGCACGGTGGAGCGGAAGTCGAGATGGCCCCGGTTACGTCGGCGCCGGCGCTGTGCCAGCCGGGCGGCGAGCGCGCGCGTGAGCGGGTAGATCGCCCGCTGCAGCGCGAGCATCTCCTCCCGTGAGGCGTGCATGAAGTCGACGTCCTCGGGCAGCGGCTTCCGCAGCGTGCGCGCCATCGCCTCGGCGCCGCGGTCGGCGACCAATCGGCGCCGGATCTCCGACTCGATGAGCTCCTTGAGCTCGCGCAGCCGAGCCTCGAACTCCTCGCGCGCCAGGCGCTCTGCCAGCTCGCCCTCGTCGATCTCGCCTCGCTCGCTCGCCTCGCCCATCATCTGTGCGGTCAGGCCCTCGAAGTCGAGCTGCCGCAGCGTGCGGTACAGGTAGTAGGTGCCGCCAACGGGCCGGCCGGGCTCCATGCCGGCGTAGCGATCGACGGCGACGCCGGCGAGCTGGCGCAGCTGCTCACGGTCCATCGTCATCAGCGCCTGGAGGAGCATCCGGGCGAGCTCCTCGGGAGACAGGTCCCCCATGGCGCCGCCCCCCTGGCTCTTCATGCCCTCCCTGGTCTCGAGCTCGAACGATCCGCCGCCCTCCCCGCCCTCCCCCCCACCCTCACCGGCGGCGAACAGCGAGAAGTAGACGTCGAACACCGTGTCGAAGGCGCGCCGGTGGTGATGGTGCTTGACAAGGGTGGCGCCGAGGACCGCGCGGAACGTCTCACGATCGGCGATGTCGACGTGCTCGACCGCCCGCATCGCATCGAGGTTCTCCGTCATCGAGACGGGCAATCCCGCGGCGCGCAGCTCGTGCACGAAGCCCTGGAGGACGTCGAGCATCGAGTCGTTCGCGGGCGGCGTCGGTGGCAGGTCGCCGTCCATCGACATCGCATGACGCAACTTGGCGGCGTTGATCGCGCCCACGGCAGCTCCCTACGGCTTCGCCGCCGCGCTCGGTAGCGGGCCGCCCTCGACTTGGAGCTCCTTGCGCGCCTTCACCAGGTCGGACTGGTACTTCAGCAGGACGTGCAGCGTGTCCCCGATGAGCTGTGGGTCGATCTCGTTCTTGCCCAAGTAGATCAGCGTGCGCGCCCAGTCGATCGTCTCGGAGATCGACGGCGCCTTCTTGAGCTCGAGCTGTCGCACCGAGCGCACGACTCGGGCGACCTGCTCGGCGAGCTGCTCGTCGATCTCCGGGACCCGCACGCGCACGATGTCCTTCTCTCGTTCGAGGTCGGGATAGTCGACGTGCAGATAGAGGCAGCGCCGCTTGAGCGCCTCCGACAGCTCCCGCGTGTTGTTCGACGTGAGCACGACGAGAGGGCGCTGGTTGCCGCTGATCGTGCCGAGCTCGGGTATCGACACCTGGAAGTCGGACAGTACTTCCAGGAGGAGCGCCTCGGTCTCGATCTCGACCCGGTCGACCTCGTCGATCAGCAGCACCACCGGCTCTTGGGCGCGAATTGCCTCGAGCAGTGGCCGGGTGAGCAGGAACGGCTCGGAGAAGATGTCGGCCTCGACGTCGGCCCAGCTCGTCTCGTGCTCCCGGTCCGCCTGGATCCGCAGGAGCTGCTTCTTGTAATTCCACTCGTACAGCGCCTTGGACTCGTCGAGGCCTTCGTAGCACTGCAGGCGGATCAGGCGCGCGTCGGTGATGCGCGCCAGCGCCTTGGCGAGCTCCGTCTTGCCGACCCCTGCGGGGCCCTCGACCAGCACCGGCTTCTCGAGCCGATCCGCCAGGTACACGACCCCCGCGATGTTCGTGTCGGCGAGGTAGTCGGCGTCGCGGAGCCGCTGGATCACGCCGTCGACGGAGCTGAACCGGTCGGCCATCAGCGCGGTGCTCGCCCTCGGGAGGCGATCACTCGACGATCTGCCCGTCGCCGTGCACCACGTACTTGTATGTCGTGAGCTCGCGCAGTCCCATCGGGCCCCGCGCATGCAGCTTCTGCGTCGATATCCCGATCTCGGCGCCGAACCCGAACCGCTCACCGTCGGTGAAGCGTGTTGACGCGTTCACGATGACGACGGCGGCATCGATCTCCTCGGTGAACCGGGTGGCGGCTTCCAGGCTGCGGGTGAGGATCGCCTCGGTGTGTCCCGTGCCGTAACGGTTCACGTGGTCGATCGCGGCGTCGAGCGACGGAACCACGGCGACCGTCATCTTGAGCGCGAGGAACTCGGATGCGAAGTCGTCGTCGGTGGCTGTTCCCATCTCGGGCCAGCGCGATCGGGCGCCTTCGTCGCCGAGCAGCTCGACATCGCGCTCGGTGAGTGCTTCACAGACGCGCGGAAGGAACTCGTCGGCCACTGCTTGGTGCACGACCAGCGACTCCGCCGCATTGCAGACGCTGGGTCGATTCGTCTTCGCGTTGACGACGATGTCGAGCGCCCGCGACAGATCGGCATCGGCGTCGACGTACACGTGGCAGTTCCCGTCGCCGTCGATCACCACCGGGACCATCGCGTGCTCGCGCACGCTGCGGATCAGCGCGGGCCCACCTCTCGGAATGAGGCAGTCGACGTAGTCGGTGAGCTGCATCACTTCGGCGGCGGTCTCGTACGCGACGTCTTCGACGAGGACGACACCATCCTCGGGGAGGCCCGTCTTCTCGAGTGCCTCGCGCAACACCTTGGCGATCGCGGCGTTCGAGCGCAGGGCAGCTCCGGAGCCACGCAGCAGCGCCGCGTTGCCGGCCTTGAGGCACAAGCCGGCG
>JAPSGP010000099.1 GCA_031177445.1 Acidimicrobiia bacterium | reverse complement strand
TGCTCTGGTACTCGTTCGGCGTGACCCACTTCGTCCGGCCCGAGGACTGGCCGGTGATGCCGGTCGAGTACACCGGCTTCCTGCTCTCGCCGGTCGGGTTCTTCGACCGCAACCCCTCGCTCGACGCGCCGCCGTCGACCAACGGCCACTGCTCGCAGTAAGGGTCAGGCGTAGGTCGCGTCGGCGGCGCGTTCGATGCTCGCCCACAGCGGGTTCTGCTCGTAGAGGCGCTCGATGTCTTCGGGCGTGAACCAGCTCGACAGTTCCCGGTCGTAACGAAGCTCGTTCACCCGCCCAGCGCGCCCGATCTTCCGGCGCGCCCGTGGGGACACCTCGGTCAGGGTCGCGATGAACGCGAGGAAGTCGTCGGCCAGGTGCTCGGTGCGCAGCCACCGGTCGACCTCGAAGCGCCCCCGGTCGCAATAAGCCAGCAGCTTCCCGTCGGGCGACAGCGTGCCCATCAGCTCCTTGATGGTCTCCGGCGCTCGATCCCTTCCGGTGTGCTTGGCGAGGTGGTGGGCGAAGCTCACGACCCACGCCGGGAGCGGCCGGATGTTCATGACGAGGAGCTTGCCCTGGAGTTGATCGGCCACGTCCGCGAACCGGGTGTGCTTGGCGGGAGACGCGGCGTCGTCAGCGTGCACGATCGTCTTCGGGAACGTGCGGAACATCCCGAGGGTCGCGTCGCCGGCGGCCTTGGGAAAGTGCGCCCACACGAAGCGGTCGCCGATGACCATGGCGCCGCTACCCCTCCAGTCCGAACGCCACACCCAGATCGGCGCGGCGCAGCTTGCCCGTAGTGGTCACAGGGATGGCGTCGACCGGCACGAGCGACTTCGGTCGCTTGTACGGAGCGACCTTGGACCGGAGCCACGAGTCGAGCTCCTCGATCTCGATCTCGGTCACGACTGCAGCGCACACGCGCTGGCCCCAGCGCGCGTCGGCGACGCCGAACACGGCCGCGTCGTGGACCTTCGGGTGCGCCAGCAGCACCCGCTCGACCTCCAGCGGGTAGACGTTGACCCCGCCGGAGATGATGAGGTCGTCCCGCCGGCCGTCGAGGTAGAGGAAGTCGTCGCGATCGAGCCGGCCGAGATCGCCGACGGTGAAGGCGTCGCCGTTCCAGGTCGCGGCCGTCTTGTGAGGGTCCCGCCAGTACTCGAAGCGTGCGTACGGGGGCACGTGGCACCACACCATGCCTCCGTCGTCGACCTCGATCCGGCGGCCCGGTCGGGCCCGCCCGACGGTGCCTGGCCGCTCGAGCCAGTCTGCCGGACTGCACGCGGTGAACTGGCCCTCGGTCGAGCCGTAGAACTCCCACACCGAGTCCTCGGGGAACGCGTCGAGCGCGCGCCGCTTGACGTGTTCGGGACAGGGCGCGCCGGCGTGTGCGAGCAACCGGAATGAGTCGAGCGGCGGCAGCTCGGGCAGCTCGAACAGGCGGTGCAGGTGGGCCGGGGTCGCGAACGCGACCGTCGGACATTCGTCGACGACGGCTCGGCAGACGCGCCCGGCGTCGAACGGCGTGGCGAGGACGACGTCGCCGCCGGCCAGGAGCACGCCGGCGGCAAACCGGATCGACACCGAGTGGTGCAGCGGCGACATCAGCAGGAGCACGTCGTCGGGCGCGAAGCCCCACAGCTCTTGCTCCTCGCGAGCCAGGGCGCGGGCGTCGGCCTCGGCGAGCACGCCACTCCACACACCCTTGGGCGTCCCCGTCGTCCCCGACGTGTAGAGCATCGGCCGGGCCAGGGGGACGTCGGCGATGTCGGCTTCGGGTCCGTCGAGCAGCGCGGTGAGATCGGCGTCGCGCAGGACGCGCTCGGGCTCGGCGTCGGCCAGCAGCGCGGATTGTTCGGCGGCGGTCAAGCTCGCGTTCAGGATCACTGGCACGATCCGCGATCGGAGCGCACCCAGCGTGGCGGCGAGATACGCCGGCGACGGCGAGGCGACGATCGCGATCCGGTCGCCCGTGCGCAGTCCGAGCTCCCGCAACGCGCCGGCAACGCGGCGCTGCTCCCGTTCGGTCCGAGCCGCGGTGATGCGTTCGGTCGCCGCGGAGACGGCGGCTTTGCCGACCGCCGGAGCAGGAGCTCGAGCTTGCGAGAGCGACCAAGCGAACAAGTTTGCCGTCACGTCCCTGGTTGCGGGAACCACCGGGCGCGCACGGGGAAGAGGTAGCGGTCCGTGACGTGGTTCAGGAAGCGCCGAGCCTGGTCGAACCGCTCCGCGACCTCGCGCAACGTTCGTGACACCGCCGCCAACGGCGTTCGGGCGGCGGCAGCCGCGTACCAGCGGGGGCCGAGCCACTCGAACAAGCCCGATGCGCCGCGCGCTCCGGCGAGGTCGGCGAGCTCGCCCAGCGAGGGCCGGCCGGTCTCGCCGGCCGGCAAGGAGCGCAGCAACCGCTCCAGCTCGACCGGGTGCATCCGCCGCGCGGCGGTGTGATCGGGGAAGACGCCGGTCAGGAACAGGGCCAGATCACCGAGGCGGCGGTAGATCCCGGGCCGGTCGGACTCGGGCACCGCGTCGAGCGTGACCGCGAGGCGGGCGGCGTCGAGCTCGCTGAAGCGCTGCTTGCGCCAGCGGTTGTTGCGCTGCACCCACACCGGACCGCTGATCACGCGCGTGTACGACGCCAAGTGCTCGACGACGAAGTACCGGCGCGAGGGATCGGTCGCGAACTCCTGCAGCTGGGCGACGTCGAACACCGGCACCCGTAGGCGTCGGCCGACGCGCTCCTCGACGAACTGCGTGTGCCCCAGGTCGTCGGCGGCGCGGTGCACGGCCACCGCGAACACGAGGAACGGCGAGACGCCGGCCAGGCTCTCGCGCGCGCTGGGACCGAAGACACGATCGAACGTGCGGGGCGATCGCAGCGCCTCGTCGACGAGATCGGGCTGGGCCCGCAACGACGCGGGGAGATCGGCGGGCTCGGCGAGGAGCGCGAGGTCGGCGTCGGTCAGGTGCTGCAGGTACGAAACCGTCGTGCTCAATCGACCCTGCCCGCCTTTCGACTTGCCCGAGTCCTCACGCCGGCGTTCAGTCGGCCTTGCCCTTCTTCGCCGCTTTCTGCGCCTTCTTGAACTCACGCACGCGCGCCAGCGTCTCCGGTGAATCGACGTCGGCCACCGACCGCGGGGTCGCATCCGAGAACGGCGCCGCTGCCGCCTCCCATCCCGGTGCCGCGGCCCCCAAACGCTTTCCCAAGATCGCGAGGAAGATCTTCGCCTTCTCCTCCCCGTAGCCGGGGAGCTCGTGAAGCCGACGGTAGATCTCCTCGCCGGACGTGGCGTCACGCCAGATCGCTTCGGCGTCGCCGCCGTAGTGGTCGACGATGTAGGCGGCCAAGGCGTGGGCCCGCTTCCCCATTGATGCCGGGTACCGGTGGAGCGCCGGCTTGTCGCGGAACAGCTCCTCGACCTTCTCCGGCCCGAGCGCGGCCACCGTCTCGGGGTCGAGCGCGCCGCCGATCCGCTGCTGGAGGTTGTAGGGGCCGAGGAACGCCCACTCCATGGGCACCTGCTGGTCGAGCAGCATCCCCAGCAGCAGGGCGAACGGGTTCGCGACCAGGAGCCGGTCGGCGTCCGGCCGGCCAGTGACCGGCAGCGTGCCCGTCGCCATGGAGAGAGGTTAATGCCGGCGGGTGCGCGACCTCGCGCTTCAGTCCTCGATGACGATCGCCCGCTCCGGGCAGTTCTCCTCGCCGATGCGCGCCTTGGCCTCGAGCTCGGGCGGGACCTCGGCGACCGGGATCAGGCAGAGCCCGCGCTCGTCGGCCTCGAACACCTCTGGCGCGAGCACGTAGCAGCGTCCGTGGCCGACGCACAGCTCGGGGTCGACGCGCACCTTCATGAGGGCCTCACGGTGCCGGGAACACGAGCGGGAGGTACTCCACCGCACGGATCCCCTGGGTGTAGCGCGGCGTCTCGCCCGGCTTCAGCGCGTAATCGGGGATCCGCCGGTGCAACTCCTCGAGCGCGACCCGCAGCTCCAACCGCGCCAGGTGCGAGCCCAGGCAGCGGTGGATGCCGCCGCCGAAGGCCATGTGGCGGTTGGCCGGCCGCTCGAAGTCGACGTTGTCGGGCTCGGGGAACTCGGTCTCGTCGATGTTCGCCGAGCCGAGCAGCACGGTGATGTGGTCGCCTGCCTTCAACTGCTCGCCCGCGATCTCCATGTCGCGCGTGAGCACTCGTGGCACGCCCGGCACCGGTGTCTCCCAGCGCAGCAGCTCCTCGACCGCGCCCGGGACGAGTGTCGGGTCGTCGACGAGTCGCCGGCGCTGCTCCGGGTGCTGCGCCAGGTAGGAGACCATGCACCCCAGCGACGCGGTCACGGTGTCGAGCCCAGCGAGCAGGAACAGGTAGCAGATGTCGAGGATGTCCTCCCGGGTGAGCTTGTGGTCGTCGACCTGCGCGTCGAGGAACTGGCTGAGCAGGTCGTCGCGTCGCTCCACCTCGCGTTCGTCGAGGACGTGATTGAAGTAGTCGTAGATGCGCTCGCCGGTCGCGGCGCGCACCCGCGCCATCTCCACGTCCGTCTCGCCCGGGGCGCGGATGATGTTGTCCTTGAACTCGAGGAACAGGTCGAGATCCTCGAGTGGGAGCCCGAGGAGCCGTAGGAACACGGTGCAAGGGAGTGGGATCGCGACCGAACTGTTGAACTCGCACTCGCCCCGGTCGACGAACTCGTCGATGAGCTGATTGGTGAGCTCGCGTACATCCTGCTCGAGCAGCGCGACCTGCTTGGGCGCGAACAGTGGATCGAGCAGCCGGCGGTACTTGACGTGATCGGGCGGGTTGATCTGCAGCGGGATGAGCGGCCGGACGTTGCCGATCGAGATCGCATCCATGTCGCTCGAGAAGAGCTCGGAGTTGCGCAGCGCGAACTGCGCGTCCTCATGGCGCGCGATCACGACCCCGAAATCCGTGCGCATGACGGGCGCGTCGCTCAGCAGCGTCTTGAAGATGGGCTGCGGCTCGCCCGCGGTCTCGTTGTCGAGGACGAACGGGTTGTCCGGCAGCTCGTCGGCGTTCCCGGTTGCCGCTGCCCCCGCTGCTGTGTCCATGCGTCCCCCTGGAGTCGAAGTGATCCCGGAACCTGACGCTCCCGTCACACCTAGTTTAGATACCGATCAGTATCAGTCAAACCAGGTGCTGGAACAGCGGATACCCGGCGAGGTAGCCGGTCTCGACCAGCTCCACGCCCGGCGCCTGCACGCCGAGGGCAGCCCGCACGGGGCCGACGTCGACGGCGGTGGAGAAGCCGGGCAGCCAGTCGTCGTGATGGCTGAGGAACACGCGCCGTGGCCGCAGCAGGTCGGCTTCGCGGGCGACGAAGCCGGCGAGCGTGCCCTGCACCGGCTCGCCGTCGACATTGCCGCGCCCGGCGGTGGCGAGGACGGCGACGTCCGGTCGGAGGTTACGCAGGATGCCCGACCAGTGGCCCGACGTGTCCTGGTAGAAGAGCGAGCCCTGCGGGCTGTCGACGAGGAAGACGAGCGCGCCGCCGTCGCCGCGCGCGCCCTGGTAACTCGCGGCAAGATGGGCCTGCACGTCCTGGTCCAGCGTCGCGAACCATTCCACGAGTCGAGCGAAGCGCGCCTGCTGCTCCTGGTGGGTGACCCGCAGATCGCCGACGCAGACCTCGTCGACTGCGGTCATCTTCGTCTGCGACCACACGCAAGAGTGCTGGCTCGGGAACACCGAGGCAGTGACGTCGGGCGAGAGACGAACACGCTCGCCACCGGCCACCGGGACGAGCTGGCTGATCGGGACACCGTGCTGCTCCATCACGCGCACGGTCTCGTACGAGCCCACGATGGTGGCGCCGGTGTTGCGGGCGATCGTCTCCGCGCCCCACAGGTGGTCGAAGTGCGAATGGCCGACCAGGATCCAGTCGGCGCGCTCGATGTCGGCGGTGGTGACGCCGACCGGCGGCGCCGCGGGGACGCGGTCGACGTAGGCGTCGAGGTAGACGACGAGCTCGCCGAGTGTGAGCCGGAAGGTGGCGCATCCCAGCCAGTCGAGGGTGGCGGACGCGCGCACGTCGGGAGCCTAAAGCTGTTGCGCCCCGCCACCCGTTGACCCGCTTCCATATCATGATATAAAGTTAGATTCTGATATGAGTTTGCGGGAGGCGGGCAAGGAAGCGCGGCGGCAGCGGATCCTCGACGCCGCGGCTGCGATCGTGGAGGAAGGCGGGATCGACGCGCTGACGATGCGTCGCCTCTCCGACACCGCGGGCGTCAGCTATGCGACCGTCTACAACCTCGTCGGCGCCAAGGAGGACGTCCTCGTCGCCGTGCTCCAGTCGGAGCTCGCCCGGCTGAGTCGTGAGGTGGCCGCGGTCGAGACGAAGAACCCCATCGATCACGAGCGGGAGCTCGTCGCCGGGCTCGTCGACCACTTCGTCGCCCGCCCTCGGCTCTACCGCCCGCTCGTGCTGGCGGTGCACGCCCCCACGGCGGGCGCACGCGGCCTGCCGATCCGGCGTCGCACGATCGCCGCGCACGAACGACTCATCCGCGAGGCCATCGCGCGCGGCCTGCTCGTCGACGATCTCGACGCGGCCGTGCTGGCGCGTCACGTGACCCTGGCGGTGAACGGGGTGCTGCGGCGCTGGGCGTCTGGCGAGACACGGACTTCCGAGTTCCGCGCGGAAGCCGACTATGTGTTGTTGGCGTCGCTGTTGGGAGTGGCGAGCCCGTCGACGCGCGAGCGCCTGCTCAACGAACTGCGCAAGTGCGAGCGCGCGCTAAGCCGTTCGTCCGGCCGCGCCGCATAGGAGAAGCGATGAGGCGCAAGATCCTGTTCGTCACCACCGATCAGCAGCGATACGACGCGCTCGGCTGCAACGGCAACGAGATCGCGCGCACCCCCGTTGTCGATCGATTGGCGGCGGAGGGCGTCAACTACCGCCGCGCGTACAACCAGAACACGGTGTGCATGCCCGCGCGCTCAACTATGCTCACGGGTCAGTACGTGCGCACGCATGGTGTCGTGTCGAACGGTGTGCCACTCCCCGTCGACGCGCCGAGCGTCGCGGCGTATCTCGCCGACGCCGCCGGCTACCGCACGGCGCTCCTCGGCAAAGCCCACTTCGAGCCGGGCTTCGACGCGATGCGCCACTACCAGGAGAACCAGCTGGCGGAGACGGGATCGACCGGGCCGATGCGGGGCTTCGAGCACGTCGAGTTGGCGATGCACACGCCGACGGTGATGGGTCGGGGCATCCAGCACTACGGCACCTGGCTGCTGTCGCAGCACCCGGAGCACGTGGCCGGGTTCGCCGCGCTGCTCCAGGCCGAGGGTGGGGGCGAGACCGCGGCGCCCGAGACCACGATCAACCCGATCCCGCGTGAGCTGTACCACACCGACTGGGTCGCCGACCGGACGATCGCCTATCTCGATTCGCTGGCGGCCGACGACGACTGGTTCGTGTGGATGAGCTTCCCCGACCCGCATCACCCGTGGGATCCGCCGGCGTCGGAGCGCAAACGGGTCCCGTGGCAGGATCTCGATCTTCCCCTCGGCCATCCCGGGTCGGCCGACGCGATCCGCAGCGTGCTCCGCCAGAAACCCGCCCACTGGCTCGACTGGTACGACGGCACGTGGCGCAACGTCGAGGGCAGTCCCGGCCGCTTCTGTCCCGCGACGCTGACCGACGACCAGATTCGCGAGATCAACGCGCTCGCACACGTGATGAACGAGCTCATCGACGAGGCCGTCGGCCGCGTGCTCGACGCCGTCGACCGCCGGGGTTGGACTGCCGACACCGACATCTTCTTCACCACCGACCACGGCGAGCTCCAGGGCGACTACGGGCTGATCTTCAAGGGGCCCTTCCACACGGATTCACTGATGCGGTTGCCGTTCGTCTGGCGACCGGCGCCGTCGACGTCGATCGAGCCGGCGGAGGTGACCGAGCCCGTTGGTCACCTGGATCTCGCGCCCACGTTCTGCTCGATCGCCGGAGTCGAGCAGCCCGACTGGATGCAGGGCTCGCCGCTGCCCACGGTGGCGGGGTCGGGACGCGAGCGGGTGCTGTGCGAGTGGGACAGCCAGTTCCCCGGCTACGGCATGCACATGCGGTCGATCTACCGCGACGGCTGGTTGTGCACGGCGTACGAGCACAGCACCCGCGGACAGCCCAACGGTCTCGAGACGTTCCTCGAGATGCTGCCGGAGCGGGTGGGGCAGGCACTCGGATTGGGGACCGCCGGTCCCCAGAGCCCCGTCGAATACGAGGGAACCGAGGGCGAGCTATATCGCGTCGACGAGGACCCGCATCAGTTCCGGAACCTCTGGGACGACCTCGGCTATCGCCACGTGCGCGCCGATCTCGTCGCCGACCTCTACGACCACCTGCCCCCGCCGCGCGAGCCGAGACTGCTCGTCGAACGTCCGGCGTAGCCGCAACCCGCTGAAAAGCTTCGAGAGAGGATCACCGAGCCATGCCCACCGTCCACCCGTCGACGAGGGCTTGGATCTGTTCAG